>NZ_JBWJVK010000017.1:0-79119 GCF_056428945.1 Flavobacterium sp. GNP010
TCTAATTTAATATAAAAATATGTCAGGAACAATATTACTGGAAAATGATTTTTATGAATTTTTAAAGCTCGATACTTTAGGCAATAGAAACATTCTAATTGATTTTGAAGTTATAATAGACAATACTATAATTGATTGGCAATTTAGAGAGATAAGAAATATTGTCTTTAATAAAAAGGTAGTCGTAAGAGATGTTGAAATAAATTCCGGTTTGTTTTTTATCAATTGTGAATTTATAAATGGCATTATTTTTCATAGGGTAACATCAACAAATTATAGTAGTGTATATAATTCTAAAAACAGTAGTGTACTATTTTCTAATTGTATAGCTTCAATAATAATATTTGAGACATCTTGTTTTTTTATAAGAAAAATTACTGTAGAAAATAATAGTAGAATACTTGAAAAAATAGATTTAAAATTAACTAAAATTGTAAATGGAGGATTTAGTATTAAAGAATCAACTATTAATTTTATTGATATTTCAAATTCAAAATTTGATATAAATTTCTCAAGCTCAACTTTTTTAAAGCCATTAAGAGTAGAATCTCTAAATGGAAATGTTACATTAATTTCAAATGAATTTTCAGGATGGTTAAGATTTTGGAATGTTGAATGTAATTTTAGTTTTACTTTAAATAAAAACACATTTAAAGACAAGTTTAATATAGAAGGTTCCCGAATTAAAAACCTAGCGATACACGGTGATATTTTTGAGAAAAAAGGAGAGTTTGAAAACAGAGATTTATCACAGAATAGTTTAGAAACATACTTAAATGAAATATACATAACAGAAGCAAAATTTACGGAAGGATTTGATTTTAATGGTCTCAGTAAATCGATTGAAAAAATAACACTCCCAATAACACCTGAATTTGTAGGAGTTTTAAAATTTGTAGGTTGGGAAGTTGATCATACTTATATTTCGGGTATCAATCAAAATTTGAAACTACTATTTAAAAATATGTCATTTCGTTTCTTTGTAATAAATGATTTCACCAATTACAGTGATATTAGTTTTGATAAATGCAAAGGTTGTGGAGATAGTACTTTAAACTTATCTAATTGTGATTTAGGTTCTACAAAATTTAATGAATTTGCCTTTGATTCTTTTATTAAAATCAGAATTGATAATGCCACATTGGATAAAATTAACCCAACAAGTAGCAGTTGGTTTGAAGACGAAGCATTAGAAATTGGCGATGGCACTCAAATAAAACAAGATCATTTCCAAAGAAAAAGAGAAGTCTATCGTCAAATTAAACAAGCGTTAAAAAATAATGGAAACCAAATTGACAGTTTAATTTTTCAAGCTAGAGAGATGTCATCTTATAGGAATGAATTGAAAAACTCCCAGAAATATAAATTTGCTGACAGAATAGTTATGTCAGTAAGTCAGTCTAATGATTATGGACTTAATTGGGAAAAAACAGTAGGCATCGTCTTTTTAGGAACTTTTATTTTCTACTTAATTATACATCCTTGCATTTCGGATACAATTGGATATACAATAGCAAAAGATTGTTCAGACTTAATTAATACTTGGAATAGCGTTATTAACAATTCTAAACTGTTTTGGCAACTATTTAATCCCATTAGACAAGTTAAAGTTACTTACGGAGAAAATGTAGATAGCGGATGGATTTATTTTTTAGATTTAATCCATAGAATATTTCTAGGAATAATGTTTTTTCAAATTATAAAAGCTTTTAGGAAACATGTTTCGAGTTAATTTAATCAATCCTAAATCTCAATAATTTATTGAAAAATAAAAAATAAAAACGCTCACTAATAGTAAATATCAAACAACAAAAAAATGAATATATTTTTCGGAAAAATATCGAAATTATTCGATATAAAACAAATTGAAGGCGGTTTCTATATTGCACCAAAAGGATCTAGTTGGTTTGGTGATTTAAATATAGGGGATTATGTCTACTTAATTGGAGGTGAAAAAATTCAGTTTTGGCGAGCAAAAGAATGGGGTAAAAAAGATGGTGAAGAATGCTTGTTTTTTGATATACTAAATCCCGATTTAGGAATCAAGATTAGTCAACTTTCAATGCTGAAGTTTTTGAAAATGACGAAAGCATTAGCTGTTATGACATCAAGATCCGCTAAAAATAGAGCTTTCTTTAAGCTTGAATTGACAAAGGATGTGACACCCGAATCTCTAGCTGATAGTAATACATACTTAGATGATGAAATTTTTAGAAAAATAAGGATTGAAAAAAATATAAATGACATTCAAGAAACTGAGGATATTGTTGTGTATTATGAAAATGAAAATTTAAAAATTTTCCCTAGTAAATTCATTGAATTGTCCATATTAGAAGGTTTTAGAGACAATACTAAATATATTGGCTTGGGTTCAGTAATGAAAGATAATGTTCTTAGTTATTTTAATAAAATTGCCAAAACATTACCTACAGCTTTAGATCCAAATAGAATTTCATTGCGCTCCTTTTACGACACTTTTTTTTGTGAGTATAAAGAAAAAACAAAGTATTTCTTAGTAGGTGCATTTTGGGATGCTTCTAACCCGCCAGATCAAACAGAACGATTCATGCGAGAAGGAATTTGGTTTAATGGGTATGCAGATAAGTTTCAAGAAGAAGTAAATAATGTTCCTGTTGGAAGTAATATAGCAATAAAAGCTGCTTTTGTTCGAGAAAAAACAAAATCGGTAATGACTATTAAAGCACGAGGTGTTGTAATTGAAAATCTTCAAGATGGTCAAGCTCTAAAAGTAGATTGGGCAGATGATTTTATACCTTTTGAAGTCAGTTTTGGAGGGTATATGAGAACTATTAAAGAGGTTGTAAAAGCAGAACATATAAAGTCCATTTGGTCGCCTGAAATTAATAGCATAGAAAGCACTCCTGAAACAGACAGTTTTCAAATAAATAAAGTTAAAATGAATAATTTTCCAATTAATCAAATCCTATATGGTCCTCCTGGAACTGGAAAAACTTATAATACCGTTTTAGAAGCCGCTAAAATTGTTACAAATAATGAAGCTATTTCGTATGATGATGCTTTAGTTGAGTTTAATAAAAAACTTGGTGGTCAAATAGAATTCATAACCTTTCATCAAAACTATAGCTATGAAGATTTCATTCAGGGAATACGTCCTGATACTGAAAATGGGAAAGAACTAAGTTTTGAAAAAAAAGATGGAGTTTTTAAGAGAATAGCTGATCGAGCATTAAAAAATATCACCGATAGTGCAAAGCCAGAAGCTGCCAAACAGGATTTTGATGCCGTTTTTCAAGACTTTATAGTACCACTTATAGAAGAGGGCGAAATTGAAGTAAAAATGAAAAAAACTTCGTTTTACATCACTCAAATTTCGGAAAAGTCAATCGAGTTCCGCAAAAATCAGGGTGATTCCCAACATACTTTGAGTATTAATACGTTACGAAAAATGTATAATGACGGAGTAAATCAAATTATACTAGGAGGACTGCAACCGTACTACAATCCTATTCTAGCATTGCTTTTAGAAAAAGGAAAGAGTCAATTCACTCTAGTTGAAAAGAAAAACTTTGTTATAATAATCGACGAAATCAACCGCGCTAACATTTCAAGAGTATTTGGGGAATTGATTACCTTAATTGAAGAAGACAAACGCTCTCACGGTAAAATACCTATGCGTGTGACCTTACCTTCTGGCGATACTTTTATAGTACCTTCAAATTTATATATTGTTGGCACCATGAACACAGCCGATAAATCAATTGCATTATTGGATATTGCATTGAGAAGACGATTTGAGTTTGTTCCAAAATATCCAGATCCAACAGTTGATGGAGTTCATGATAGTGTAATATTGTCTTTATTGAATAAAGCAATTCAAGCAAGAAAAGGATATGATTTTACAATTGGACATGCTTATTTCATGGGAGAAGATTACACATTAGAAAAGACAGTCAATAAGAAAGTTATTCCCTTACTGTTAGAGTATTTTATGAATAATGAGGAGGAAGTAATTAAAATTTTTAAAGAAGCAAATATCAATATTGGCAGCTGGCCATTAAAAATGTTGCCGTAAATGATTAATCTCTTTGAATATCAAAATAAAGCAAACTTCCCCGAGGAGCATTTCGAAAATCTCGAAGTGTTCCTGGATGATATATGGAACAAACGAGAAAAATCAAGCTACTACAATGAGGATGAAAACCGAGAAGAGGTGCAACACATTTTGCAGTTCCTTCACAAAAGAAATCAATTAAAATCTAACAAATATGTTGGTGTCATACATTTTGAAGATCAAACCGTAAACTTATTACCTAAGATTTTCCACGACGCCTCAAAAGAAGCATCAGATCATGATGTAAAAGCAATTAATGCCCATGTTTTATGGTGGTTGAGTTATTGCCGGAAATTGAAATTCCCTAATTATCAAACTGGTTTAAACAACGAACAAGCTGACTTTTTTGAAATTCTGATTTATCTTTTCAGTAAATACACCAAAGAGCTTTTGAGCTCTTCCATTTATCAAAAATATGTTGAGGTCGAAAACGAACTTTCACTTGTAAAAGGCAGAATTGATTTTGACAGTTACATAACTAATAATCTTTCCAGAGGAAGAAACCACAAAGTTAGTTGCATCTATGATTCTTTTGAGATGGACAATAATTTCAATCAATGCATCAAACAAGTTGCAAAACTATTAATATCTGCCACAAAAGATTCTCAGAACAAACGCAATTTATACGACATCCTTTTTCTTTTGGATGAGGTGAGTGACGTTGCCATTACAGCCGATGAATGCAAAAGAATTTTATTCAATCCAATGTTTTCGAGTTTTGAAACCGTTAGGGATTACTGCGTGCTATTTTTGGAAAACAGCATTTCCTTTAATTATAAAAATTCCTTAAAACTGTTCGCTTTTTTATTGCCGATGGAATATGTTTTTGAAGATTTCCTTTTTGGTTTTATTGATAGGGAAATAGAAGGTGTAAATCCAAAAGGACAAGTAACAGGGAAGTATTTAGACGAAGCAAAAAATTTCGGATTGAAACCCGATTTAGTATTAGATCTAGGCGACAAAAAGATTATTGCCGACACCAAATACAAAATGGTATATGATGATTCTAATGATAATAAAAAAGGAATATCACAACCGGATTTATATCAGATGCTTGCATATGCCGTCCGATTTAATATAACAGAAATCAAATTATTTTACCCTAAAACTATTCTTTCAAATGGTGATACAAATCATAATTCAATCAAGATCAAAGATGCGCTTGCTACTGATACTGTTGTAAATATAGAAAGCTATAAATTGAGCATTATCGATAAGAATATCACCACAGAATCCCTAAATATTTCCACAAAACTATTTGACAACTTTGAAGAACTTAGAATTAATTTGAAAAACGAATTAGTAGAAATTCTATTTAATAAGTAGTTATTCAAATCATTAATTTTTTATCGGTACACAGTACACTTTGCGGTGCTATCTTTTATATGTTTTTTTACTTGATATAAGTAAAGAATAATTTCATTCCGCGCTCATTATTATTAATATTATTATTACTACTAGTGGTAGAATTGAGTAAATATTGGCAACAACTATTGAAAATGAAACAGGAAAACACTAACCATTCATTACCATTAAAATTTAGGAAATTACCACTATACAAGTGCAGAAATGTATTAAATACTGTATATATTTGGCGGGAAATAAATCTAGTGAACATTAGATTAGGCTACCTAATGTTAGGGTACTAGGTTTGATTTTTTAACACTTATTTGAGAATTAGCTGTCGGCATATCGCACGACATCGAAAATAAAAATTTAATACTTAAAAATATGAATACAAAAACTATTTTATTTCTAATTAGCTATCTAACAATTTCTGGCTTTACTTATTCTCAATCTTCAGAACATTTAGCTTTCAAAGGAGTACCAATTGATGGAAAATTAAAAGAATATGTTTCAAAAATGGAGCAAGAAGGATTTACAAATCTAAGAACAGAAGACGGAACTGCTATACTAAACGGAGAGTTTGCCGGTTACAAAGACTGTAATATTAGTGTTACTACATTGAAACAAAAAGATTTAGTTTATAAAACAGTTGTAATATTTCCCGAAAAGAAAACTTGGTCAACACTTTTAGAAAATTACATTGATTTAAAAGATATGTTAATTGAAAAATATGGGAGTACCACTGAAGTCGTTGAAAAATTTGATTCTTCATATTTATCGAGAGACGATAATGGCAAAATGTTCAATGTTAAGAATGACAATTGTAAATATTTTTCAATTTGGAAAACTGATAAAGGAGAAATTCAACTTTCAATTCAACACAATGGTTTCGAGAGTTGTTATGTCACATTATCGTATTCAGACAAAATAAATAGTGATATAATTAAAACGAAAGCAAAACGTGATTTATAGATAAAAATGCCGAACAAATATAAGGCGTTTAGTAAGATTGCGAGTTTTGTGGTAAATTCACATTTGTGTTCCGCAAGAAATTTTACCTTATGGTAAAATAAACAGTTAGGAAGTTCGCAACTTCGTCAATCGGCCAAACATTAAACTCAACATTCAATGAAAAACTTATTTATAATAGCTCTTTCCCTTTTTCTTTCACAAACAGTTCTTGGTCAAGAAATAAGTAAAGAGCAGCTTTATGGGACTTGGAAAATTCAAAAAATTAGAACTGCAATAGACAACCCTAAATTTAAAGATCTAATCAATGGTTTTAAAGATTCGTCATTTATTTTTAACGATAACGGTGTTTTTGAACTTAAATCATCAAATACAACTGCATTATTTGTGATGACAAAAGATATGCTTAAAAATTCCAAATGGGCATTAGAGCAAAAAAAGCAAATGATCAGAATCGGCAATCAAGACAATCATTTTTCTATTATGGGTATAAGAGTGAAATTGCAGGATTCAAAAACAATCTTTATAATTGATGAAACTCCACTTGAATTCGAAATGATTAAAGAATTATAAAAAAAAGATTAAAAACAGCAGCGATATAATATGCCATTCCTTGGAATTCTTTTATTAAAACATGATTATAACAAATGAACCTCCCTTTTTCCGATAGTCTACCTATTAACAAATTAGCTTCAGTATTTGCGAGTACTTCGGCTACCTATAAATTTTATTGGTTTTTGGCTATAATCGAATTGGTGGAAGAGGGTAACACAACCATTCCTAAAAGAAAAATTTTCTCTAGAATGGTTAGCAATTCATGGTATACTGTAAATTATTTCCACGTCTCATTTGGCAAACAGGATTTAATACAGCAAGCGGTAAGAACTATTTTAAAAATAGAAAATCTTACTATAGATGATAACAAGAGCAAAATAAATGATATTCTTGAAAATTCAACAAACAAGGAAACGACAGCGCTTTTGAATCATTTTGATCTAAATGTACCACATTGGTTTATTTCACCTTGGTTCTCAGGTAATCGAAGTACTATTTATTCTTCATCACAAGATTTTAGCCATGGTGGTCTTTACAGTTTAGAAAAAGAGTACATAAATATGAACCCTATTTGGATCTCTTATGTAATAGCCAATGCTAAATTACTGAAGGACTTTTGTTATTGGAATCTATCGTTATTTTTGCAAAAAAGAAATCCAAATGTACCTGAAATTCCGAATAAAATAAACAAATCAATCACCCGAAATTCTTTGACCAAACAAAACAATGAATATTGGAAATTGGTATTTAATGAATTGGGATCTATCGAATGCATCTTCACAGAAAACAAATTGATTTTTGATGAAAAAAAATATGCCATTGATCATTTTGTACCCCATGCCTTCGTTTCATACGATTTGATTTGGAATTTAATCCCCATCGACAAAAGCTTTAATGCATCTAAAAGTGATAAGCTTCCATCGGTAAATAAATATTTTGATAAGTTTTTTAATCTCCAAAAAACGGCATTTGAAATCGTAAAAAGTCATAATGCTAAAAATAAATATTTAGAAGAATTCCTTACTATTTTTCCTGATTTAGAGGATGGCAATGATTTCGATTATTTGCGATACAAAGAAAGCATTCAACCCTTGATTACTATTGCTGGTAATAATGGTTTCTCCTTTATGAAAGATTAATTCCTACAGCTCCAGTTCTACTTTTTCGATAATTTTTTAAATTGGAGTAGTGATACCAACTTGTAAACTTAAAATAACGGAAATATGCATCAGGAAAAAATCTTAGTGTTGTTTGTATTAAATACAACCAATATCAATCAAAAAGGAGTATGTCCACTCAGTTGTAGAATAACGATAAATAACAAACGAAAACAATTTGCCACAGGGCTCTTTGTAAATCCAAACCATTGGCAAAGCAAACTACAGCAAGTGTCGGTACAGGAACCAAACCACAAATACATTAATACAAAATTAGAACGCATCCATGTCAAGCTGTACAACATTGCTTTGGTATTTCAACTGCAGGGCCTACCATGCAAACCCGACGATATCTTTAAGGAATACAAAGGCATACCACCACAACAAGAAGCTTACATACTGTCGACTTATAGGAAATATGTCGCTCGAATACACAAACTGGTAGGTATAGAAATAAAGCAAAATACATATGAAAAATTCGTTTACGTGGGCAACCACCTAGAAGCGTTCATAAGGTGGCAATTTAAAAAAGCAGACTTTCCTTTGAAAGAATTAAGCTTACGTTTTCTCGATGATTTAGACTACTATTTAAAGACTGAAAAAAACATCAAGCAAATCACGATCAACAAAATCATTCAAAGGCTAAGAACGCCAATCAAACAAGCGATTTCGGAAGGTTATTTAGACAGGGACCCATTTATATTATATAAATCAAAAAAGGTACTTAAAGAAGTCATATTCCTCACTACAGAAGAACTTAAAATTATTGAAGAATCCACTTTCCAATTAAAAAGATTAAGCATAGTCCAGGACTTATTCATTTTCTGTTGTTACACAGGATTAGCCTATAATGAAATGGCGAATCTCAAAATAAAAAATATTCAAGTAGGTTTCGACAATATGAACTGGATTCAGATGAAGCGAGAAAAAACACAACGTCAAATCTCCATTCCAATTCTGCCAAAAGCACAAAAAATCATCGACAAATATTTTATAGAAAGTAATTGCAAATTCCCTGCATTAAGCAATCAAAAATTCAATGCCTATCTTAAAGAAATTGCAATCATTACAGAAATAGATAAAAGAATTACACACCATACGGCTAGGAAAACATTTGCCTCCACAGTTTTGCTTTACAATGATGTCCCAATGGAAATAGTTTCCGAATTATTAGGACACTCCAATATGACAATCACTCAGGAAAGCTATGGAAAGGTAGTTCAAAAGAAGGTTAGTGAAGCCATTAAAAATCTTGCTGTAAAATTAAAATAATTTCTTAATTTGTGGAAAACCGTAAATTGTACTAATTCCAAAAATCTATCTTTACATTAATTGTTTTTAACAATCAATTGAATACCTATTATACTAGTACACTATGGAATTAACAGAAAATCACAAAAATGGTTTTACCAATTTGAAAATTGGGAAATTAGTTAATAATTTAATGGTTACAATATTAGAAAAAGAATTAATTTCTGACATGGAAATACAAAATTTACAAAAAAAAGATTATTCTAAATTTACTTTTAATGTAATTTTTCCTCTTCTGAAAAAAGTAGATCCTAATATATCAATTAAAGAAAACGGATTGATTAATGGGAGGCAAAGGTATTATGTAAGTCCTATTGAATACAATAATGTTCAGTATTTATTGACAAATGAATGGAAAGAATATCATAGAGAAGATTTTATGAATTGGTTAGGGAAAAAAGTAAAAGATTTATAGTCCATTTTAATGCTAACTGTAACAGTTTGCGTTTAAACTTAAATACATTATGACAACTAGAAAACAATTTGAAAAAAAAATTATTGACAAGAGTGACAGACATAACTCAAAAGGTTATGTATTAAATAATTAAGATAATTTGATTGATGGAATAAGTTTAGATTTATTCCATCATGACTTAATGCAAGGCATTGGTAATGAGTTATTAAGTAAGTTCAATGCCTTATATTCTTCTTCTGCTTTGGCAGTAAATAATTTTGCCGTTATAAAAAAACATTTAAAGGATTTTAAATTTCTTAATTATTCAAATTTTGACAGTGCAACTTTTGAACGTCAATTTATAACTGGTTTATCTGGTACAGCTCCTAATATTGATTTTGTACTGGAAAATGATGTTGCTGTTATCGCATTTGAATCTAAATATCTTGAGTTATTAGATAAAAAAGAAGTTAAATTCACTGATTCATATAATAATAAAAAATTGAAATATCTTAAAGATTTTTGGTTTAATAAAATTAAAATTTACTCTAATCAAAAATTATACTTGGATGTGGCTCAACTGATAAAGCACTCTATTGGTTTAATAAATTATAAATTAAAATCGCCTGAAAATAAAACCAAAAAGCTCATTCTAGTTTACATTTATTGGACGCCTTATAATTCAAGTAAATTTATTGAGTACGAGCACCACTCTAAAGAATTAAATCAATTTAAAGACGATTTAGAAAATCAAACTGATATAGAGTTTGTAAATTTAACATATAATCAGTTTTGGGATTCATTTAATGATTCACCAATTTTTAAAGAGCATTTTGATAGAATAAAAGGCAGATACAACATTGAAGTATAAACAATAATTAAATAAAAGCAATCAAGCGGTCTCTCTCCGGTCGTTCTCTTTGTTCCGTTCGGCAGCTCCAGTCGGTTCACCTTACCTTTTCATAAGAATGTTTTTGGTAAATAAACAATTCATTATTTCAGTTCATTAGTTAGGTTTCCCTCCGTTCCGCAGGCACTTCACAGCACTAAAAAACCAGCAGCTTTAAAATAAGCAGCTGTTTTTTTGCACTGTTTCGTTCCTCATCTTCACACGTTCACTTCCTGCGTTCGGCAGGGCTAATACATCCACAATACCGCTTCATTCCGTTACACTCCGCAGGCTTCGTTTCACTGCATTCCAGCAGTATCATGTCTGTCGCCCTTTATTTTTTCAGCGGTTGCTCCTTCGCACAGCCATCGGGGTTGGCACCGTTCCGTGAAAAACGTCACTTTGCCCTACATCACGGAACGCCTATCGGCTGCTTTTTATATTTTCCCCGCCGTTTCACGCTCGCAGTACTTCACTCCACTCCGTAAACTACGTTCCGTTCCCGTCCTGCGGTGGCTGTTCGATTGCCGCAACCCCGCCACTGCGCTCCTCGAAAAATAATAATCTCCACTACCGTTACGCTTATTATTTTCTGCGGTGCTTGGGGGTGTTTGATTGTCGTTTTCATAAGAACCCTCCCGAAAAGGTGTAACAACAACATCAGTCTTCGAAAAAAAATAAAAAAAGAAAGTAAAGGTAAGTTCCTGTTTTATAAAAAATACAAGTTCAAGCCCTCCGGGTTTTAGAAAAAATCTCCACCCTCAACCTCAAATGTGCAATCCACAACATTAATTGGTTCGGGTAGTATTTTTTCTAAAAAACTTGATTTTTTAAAAACCTCCACTGGAGAGATGACTTTCTTTTTTTCTTTTTTCTTTTTTCTTTTTGAAAAATTTTAGGAAAGGCGGTTTCGACAAATCCTGCATTCATAAAAACGGAAAAAAAGAAGGGAAACTAACTTTTAAATTCCGAAGCCGTGCTTAATTTTATTATTAAAACCCACCGAAAAGGAACGTTTTATAAAGGAAACCAAATCTTTATTCTCAACAAAGGTTTGAATAGCGGCAAACCTCAAAAAGAACCATTCACGAATAGCTTTGTGATTCAATTTTCAAATCAAGAAGATGCAGAAACAGTTTATTGGTTGGCGTACAGTCTTTGGAAAGCCAAATTCTGGCACCAATCGCTTTGCGGTTCGGTAATTCCCTTTTTACGAGTTCGAGATTTCAAAAAGTACTTTTCGGTTAAAGTCAATGAAATGCTGGTGGATTTTGAGTTACACAAAAAACAGATCCAAACGTTGAGGTTGTTGGAGCAAAAAGAGGAACAATTACTTCAGAATATTGTACTTATAAACGAAATGAGAAGAGTGATTTTGAGTCATTATTGTTTAAAGACTTGAAACAAAAAAAGCAAGTAACAAACATAAAATTTGAAAATAAAGTTTAAAAAACTACTTTTGATACTATCAAATGATAGCATCAATGAAGCCTCCTTACGACATTACACCGAAAATTTTAAAGTTGATTACCTCCATTTCCGAAAAAATCGGAGAGGTAAATGCGAATTACCTAAGTAAACAATCACCACAACTTCGAAAACAAAACAGAATTAAAACCATTCACTCTTCATTACAAATTGAGGGAAATACATTGACAGAAGAGCAGATTACAGCTTTGATCGATAACAAAAGAGTAATTGGCCCCGAAAAAGATGTACTTGAAGTTTTGAATGCCATTAAAGTCTATGACAAACTAAACCAATACAAATACACTTCAAACAAAAGTTTCTTAAAAGCGCATCATGATTTAATGAATGGCTTAATTGATGCTTCGGGAAAATACAGAAAGCAAGGTGTCGGAATTGTTAAAGGAACAATAGTAGAACATATCGCTCCACCTCACAAAAATGTTCCTTTTTTAATGAAGGACTTATTTGAATATCTTAAAGATAACGAGGAGCTTACATTACTAAAAAGTTGCGTGTTTCACTATGAAATGGAATTCATACATCCTTTTTTAGACGGAAACGGTAGAATGGGACGATTGTGGCAAACGTTGATTTTAATGTCTGAATACCCAGTTTTTGAGTTTCTACCGTTTGAAACTTTAATAAGTCATACTCAGGAGGATTACTACAAATCATTGGCACTAAGTGACAAAACTGGAAAATCTACTTTCTTTATCGAATACATGTTGGATGTAATTAACAAATCTTTAGAAACGTTACTCAATTACAACAATCGAATTTTACGGGATATTGACAGATTAGATCATTTTATTACTCTTGGACTCAAAGAATTCACAAGAAAAGAGTACATGAATATATTTAAAGATATATCATCCGCAACAGCAAGTAGAGACTTAAAAAAAGGGGTCGCGCTGAATCTATTTGAAATCGTAGGAACTCTTAACAAAACAAAATACCTGATAAAATAATTATTCTCAATATTATCCAATGTAAATTATCTAAGCATAAAAAAAGCCTGATCTCACGACCAAGCTTTCATATAAATTCGGAAAAGGTTACCAAGCCAAACCCGAATTATTTCTTTTTAATTTTTGTCAATCCTTTTAAAAGGAGCGAAATTAGGAAACTAATAATAGCTCCAATTACCGCTAAGATAATCGTTTTTAGAATATCTTCAGAAACAATATTTGGCATGACACTCAATAAAGTTCCAGATGCGGTTCCGATTTGCAAGGAGTTATTTGATTCCATCTCGCGGTAAATTTTGATTGCCCTTTCTCAACCGATTGGTGATGGCCTGCTCTCGTTTCGCCGTATCGTCAACCGTAATCTGACTGATTACCGAAATGACACCTCCCGCAAGGGCTGCATATCCGGCAATACTGACAACTACTACAGGTAAAACTACCGGAGCTGCAATAATACTGCCACTGATAGCCAATAGCGCCATTCCAATACTTCTCAAAACTTTAAAAAACTTTGGGGTTGGTGCTTTCGCACGTTCAACTATATTCATAATTTCTTTACTTTTTTACCTTGTCATCATGAGCGGAATCAAAGGATTAGATTGGATTTTTATTTTTACTTCTTCATTATCGACTATAGCTTTATAAACTAACGCTTTTAACTTTTCTAGCGCTTTTCGGGAAAAACTTCCTTTCCCTATTCCGGTGTGTAGTGTTACAGTTGCGATACAGCCCAACAACTCTTTCTTGGCGTCATTGGCGGGATGGATTAATATCAAATCTCTTCCCGGAACATTTTTCAAATGCAAGTGCCATTGGAACTTGGGACTAAATCGCTTCTGTAAAACATATTCTCCTTCGGGAATACAAGAAATACGCTTTTGGTTATCTAACCAGGGCAACTCGATGGTATAACAAACTATAGTGCCGTTCCATTCTAAAACTCCCTGTGTTCCCTCTGGAAAATAAATTCTATTCAACACCAAAACCATCTTACAATCCGCTTACTTGAGCCAATGCCAATGGATTGTAAGAACCGTTTTTCAACGGATACATTCTGCCATTTACCTCTTGGTAAAACTCCACACCCAAAGCCAAAAACAAAGGGCTTACGCTGTCTGGAGTTACCGCATTCAACTGATTGATGGCTGCCGTTGGAGCCGAATCCCACGGTAGAATAGCCGTTTCAGAGCTGGAAACAACAAAAGTTTCTGCTTCAAAATCAATTTCCGCACCGGCTGAAATGATTTTATAATGAGTCGTTCCACTAGGAGCGGCAATCATATTCGCAGGAACAAATGATAGGATATCTACGGAAATCTCTCCGCTAGCTCGATCGATAAGACTGGTAAAAGGAACATACAAAGTACTTCCCAATTTCCCTCTGATATTGAAATCAAAACCCACAAGCAATTCCGCTTCTCCATCAATCACATTTCGAAGTCCACGATCATTCGTCAAATCCGCTTGGATCACTTTAACCATGGCTTGGGTCAATCGGCTTACCATTCTGCTGTCGGCAGAATTAATAAGCAAAGTTCGCATTGCCGTTCTCAAAGTTTTACCAGCCTTTCCGGCTCTACCAAATTCAGAACCGTTTTCACGCGTTCTTTGAAACGCAGGATCACTTTTGATTCTGCTGGCGTCGATGCCTCCTTTTTCGCGTGCCAAATGCCCGTCTTGGGTTTTGTAAAAAGTAATATCTCCAATAGTACCTTTTAACTTGATTATTCCTTTCTGTCTTGCCATAATTTCTAAATTTTTAAATTAATAAATGTGTCAAATTCCGTCAATCATCATCCTGTTGCAACACCTTACGATTGATTTCGAAACAAAGATTACACTTAAATAAATAATTTAGAACACAGCTATATTCCATATGTCCTACAGAGGTATAAATGGCATTTATAAACATAAATGTCACTCTGCATCGAAAATAGAACCAAACAATATTTATATGCTTTTAAATATAAATACATTTTATTTAACAAATTATATGCTTTTGCATATAATTTACTATATTTGCTTAAAATCAATGCAAAAGCATATAATTATGAACACACTAGCCGATTTTGTAAAAGAGAAAAGAAACGAAGTAAAACTCACCCAGGAAGCCTTTGCAGATCGCGCTGGTGTTGCACTTACTGTTATTCGGAAAATAGAACAAGGAAAAGAAAACCTCAACCTCGAAAAGGTAAACCAGGTTCTCAAAATGTTTGGGCATACCTTGGCTCCGGTCAATGCGAGAGAATTATCCAAAAATGAAGACTAAATAATATGAGAAATGCAGCCGTATATTACAAAGAATTTTTGGCGGGCATTCTCACGGAAACGGACGACGGGGAATACACCTTCGAGTACGATGAAAAGTATGTAATGGAACATCCCAAAGAAGGAATCACCTTGACGATGCCGGTACGATCAAAAACCTATATCGACAAACGATTATTTCCTTTTTTTGAAGGATTGATCCCAGAAGGATGGCTTTTGGATATTGCATCCAAAAACTGGAAAATAAATCCTAGTGACCGTATGGGATTGCTATTGGCCTGTTGTCAGAACTGCATAGGAGCGGTTAGTATTCAACCAATATCGAACGAAAATGAGTAAGAACTGTCTATATTGCTACAAACTGTTGGAAGACAATAATGTTGGTGATTTTCACGAACAATGTAGTCTGGAGTTTTTTGGCACCAAACAACCGCCGGCATTCGAACATTCGCTTCAACAAATGGCAGAATTGGCCAAAAACGTGGTGGAACGGAGTGTAGCAGTTCCAGGTGTACAACCAAAACTATCCCTATCCATCGTGAATGACGCTCTGCAGGACGGAAACAAGGGTCGTCTTACCGTTGTCGGAGCCTTGGGAGGAAATTACATTTTCAAACCACCATCCGACCAATTTCCGGAGATGCCCGAAAACGAGCACCTGACGATGCGTATTGCAGAAGCATTCGGAATAAACACCGTGAAGTCAAGCTTGATCAAATTGCAATCAGGTGAACTTTCCTATATCACCAAACGCATCGACCGAACAGACGCGGGAGAGAAAATCCATATGCTCGATATGTTCCAAATCACGGAAGCTTTTGATAAATACAAAAGCTCAATGGAAAAAGTAGGTAAAGCCATAAACGAGTATTCAGACAACACGCTGTTGGATAAATTGTATTTTCTGGAATTGGGTATTTTCAGTTTCCTCACCGGGAACAACGATATGCACCTGAAGAATTTTTCGATGATCTATTCTAATGAAACCTGGACATTGGCTCCAGCCTATGATCTGTTAAACGTGGCCATTGTAAATCCTGACGACACCGAAGAACTGGCCCTAACGATAGAAGGTAAAAAAAGAAAACTCAAATGGGAAAATTTCGAAAGATTGGGCATCAACCTCGGACTTAACGAAAAACAAATAAAAGGAATTGCAAAACGCATCCAGAAAAACAAGGCCGTCGCCCTCCAATGGATCAATAATTCATACCTGTCAGAGGAATACAAGGAAAAATACAAGAACCTATTGGAAGAAAGATACCATAGCTTGTTTCGGCGGGAATAAACGCATCCTTTTTTTGATTAATTTTACTTCAAGAAACTTTGGCCAACAGTACTTTAATGTATCTCAAAGCCTACTCAAAGCTATAGATAGAGTATGAAAACAGAAAACAAGAGGTTGTGTATCTACCCGAAGGACATACAACGCATTACCGGAAAGAGTTACCGTCAAAGTATTAGATTATTACAGAAAATGAGAACGAAGCTAAACAAGCTCGAAAATGAGTTTGTATCCATCGAGGAATTTTGCCAGTACACAAGCTTAAAAATTGAACAGGTTGAACCATTGATAATTGGTTGAAAATTATGGTTGAGGTGTTCAAATTTTAAACTTTACCTGTTTAATAAATAATAGTTAACGTGTTCATATTTTGACAAATAACATCACATTTTTAGAAGTATTTTTTGTAAATTTACATTCATCAACACAGCTGAAAAACTGTAAAAATTTGAAGGGGCACATGTAGGGGCACTTGAATAAAAAAACAGATATAGAAATCTATATATCAACCACATAGCAAAGAGTTTTCAATCCCTCTTTCTCCGCTCTAATTCGGGAAGCCCCATTAATAAAGGCTTCCCGTTTTTTTTTGACATTTTTTACACAAAATGTACACAAAATATACCATTCCAAAATTATTTAAGAATCAAAAAGGCTGGTATGCTTAGTTCAAATATGACGGAAAACAGTTTAGAGATTTTTAGAGATCAAATATGAATTGTTTCATCTATAAAAATAGTATTCATTTTTATTAAATCGATTATGCACAGATTAGATGTAATTGAAATTAGAAAAAATTTAGGCATGACTCAGAATGAGTTTGGATTGCTTATTGGAGTTGATAGAAGGACTGTGATTAATTATGAACAAGGCAAGAAGATACCACAAACCAAAATAACTCTTTTAGAGTTAATGCTTGCTAATGGATTGACAAAATCTAGTCAAGTAGTTCATTCAAAAAAAGAAGCAGGTCCTTTGATAAATACTAAAAATTTACTTGACGATATAGAGTCATTAAAAGATCATATAAAAACATTAAAAGATTTGGTTACTGATAAATCAAAGCTTTCTGAAATGTATATAAACGAGAATGCTATGTTAAGAGAAAGGATCAAAACATTGACAAATAACGATGATTAGTATCGGTAAAAATGCACACAAAATGCACACAAAAGCATCTAAAAAGTGGGTTTTTACAAAACGCGAACCCCTGTAAAAACCAGTAATTATTTTTAATAATGTCACATTTGAGTTCCCCTCTTTTTCCGCCAGTAACACTAGTTATCACGTGTTATAGAAATCACACCCAATTTTACACTCTTAAATGTAAAATTGGGTTTTTTATTTTCATAAATTAAACTATTCTTGAAAAAGCTCAAAAAGCAAAAGTTTCAATTAAATGTGGATACTTTTTTCTTTCACTTACTATGGATATTTTAGAAAAGCTAAATTGGAAATGCAATTAAAACTGCAATTTAAGTTAAGTTGTTACGGATTACTGAGCTTGCATCTCCGATTACTTATTAATTATTATGGAGCAGGCAATGATACAGAAACGTACCAGAAACGTAT
Source organism: Flavobacterium sp. GNP010 (assembly GCF_056428945.1). Taxonomy (NCBI): domain Bacteria; kingdom Pseudomonadati; phylum Bacteroidota; class Flavobacteriia; order Flavobacteriales; family Flavobacteriaceae; genus Flavobacterium; species Flavobacterium sp. GNP010. The sequence goes on from NZ_JBWJVK010000017.1 coordinate 18,279, forward strand.
GAGACTGTGACAATTCAGGACCTGAGTTTTTAGTTGAACAAATTCCAACGTAATACAGAAGTTGAATTAAATTTTCAAAAACTAAAATACTTTGAACTGATCAGCAACAACATTTAGACTTGATCCATTTTAAATCAGTGTCTTGCTATAATTTAAATAACTTAATCATAGGGATACAATATTATAACCTTTTGTTTTCCTCCTCTATACTTGAGTTTCTTTTTGCCGTTTTTGCATCACTATTACCAAAATTATAACTGATATTCACTCTAAATTGTCGGCTTTCATAACCACCGTTACCAGCAATATACAAATCACCAAACTGTGTTGTTCCAGACCACGGTGAAGTGAAGAAGACATCGCTAAGTGCTAAACGTACATTGACTTTGTCTTTAAAAATCTTTTTTTGCAAAGCCAAATCTAAGGAGCCCAAGCTCAAGGTTCTGTAGGTGCCTCCCCAAACAGATGGCGAACTGTACCAACCTGATACTTCTAATTTTATTTTGTTAGGCAACGAAAAAGTGTTTTGACCATAAAAATTAAAATTGTTTTGAGTTATAGAAACAAAATTAGCATCATTGCCTTTGTAAGAACTGTTTGAAGCAGATACATTAACAAATACATCCCACCATTTTTTTGGACTAAAAGGATAGGAAACACCCAGGTTCCACACTTCTTGATTGGCAACATTTCTTGTGGTTATAAAATTTTTGTTCGTGCCTTCGGCTTGTGTGATTTGAGCAAAAAAGTCTTTGATAAAACTATAACTCAATGAGGTGGTTAAGGTGTATTTGTATGTATGCGAAATTTTATAATTATCAGTATACTGTGGTTGCAAAAACGGATTACCACGTGAAAACGACAATTCGTCCAGTTGCATTTCAAACGGATTTAAGGATTGGTAACTTGGTCTTTCAATACGCTTGCTGTAATTGATAACCCAAGCATTGTTTTGATTGTGATTATAGGTCAAACCAGCACTCGGAAAATAATTAGTATAATTTCTTTTTACCGTATTGTTTTGGTTGGCTTGGGTGCTAATAAGTTCGCCCTTAGATATGGTTTGTTCTGCTCTCAATCCTATTTGAAAAGCCATTTTATCCCACTTTCTGTTGTAGTTAAAATACAGGGCGTTGATGTTTTCTCTGTATTTAAATTTATTGCTTCTGTTGGTATTGAGTGTTTCAGTATTGTTCTCCACGTCATAAAAGTCAAAGGTATTGTCTGTACGCACCACCGAAGTTTTAAACCCAATACCCAATTTGCCTTTCATGAAATTTTGTTCATAGTCACTTTTAAAACTAATGATATCGATGCCAATAGGCGTATTCATTCTATAAACAAATTGGTCTTGAACCATAGTTTCATCGCCATTGTAATACGTATTAGGTTGAAAATTATCACGCTTTCTGTTGTATTTTCCGTAATCAAAATCGGCATTCAAGGTATGTCCTAAAGTATCTGTATAACGGTAATTCAAATTGCTTTGTATGTTATAAGTCTTGGATTGTGAATTGCTTTGGGCAACTAAAACCTGATCTGGTGAGGTATTTCCTTGCGGTGTTATGGGTGTTCGGGTATTTCCATTGGCATACGAATTATTAAAATTGGCATTGACAACAAACCCAAAAGTGCTTTTTTGGGTTACATAATAATCCAAACCTGTTTTGATATGATTGGTTTTAGCATTAGAAATATTTGTTGTTTTTGAATCAAAAATAGTATTGGATTGTCTTCTGTACAAATTGATAAAACTATACGAATTGTCAAACCTGTTGCTATAAGAGCCAAATATATTGGTCTTTTTGCTACGATGGTTCAAAGAAAGTGAGCTATCATATTTGCCAAATCTACCAATCCCATAACCTAAAGCAACGCTTCCGTTAGTGCCAAAACGCTTGTCTTTTTTGAGTTTGATATTTACTATTCCTGCATTTCCAGCAGCATCATATTTTGAGGAAGGTTGGGTTATAATTTCGATACTATCCACATCTGAAGACTGAATGGATTTTAAATTAGCATTCAAATCCTGCCCTGATAAAATACTTGGTTTACCGTCAATATATATTTGTACACCTGTTTTTCCTTCTACAATCAAATTATCATTATTATCAATCACAATGCCTGGTGCTTTTCTCAACAATTCAAACGCGGTAGTTCCAGTGGCACTCAATGTGTTTTGAACATTAAAAATAGTTTTATCTGCAAGAACTGTGATGACTGATTTTTTATTCACAATAACAACTTCTTTGAGTTGGTCTGCTTTTTTTTCTAATTCAAATGGCAATAAAACAATCGATTTGTCTGTGACATCAAAATTTTGAGACTTAAAATCCTTAATAGTAATTCCAGAAATAATGATGTAAAACGAACCTGAATTTATAGCATCAAAATTAAAAGTACCTTCAGTATTTGTAGTAGTACTTCTAATTATCAAATTAGTAGTGTTGCTGTAAAGTGAAACCGTTAGATTGTCGGTTTGTTCGTTAGGAACACTTGCTTTTCCACTAATCTCTAAAGTTTGGGCTTGTAAACCAAGAGTAAAAAGTACTATAATTAATGACAATGTTATTTTCATAACTGTAAGTTTAGATTGCAAATATTTAATTTTCATAACTATGTGACAATCTTTTTCCGACGAATTAAAGAATACTACGATAGATTGCAAAAAATCCATTCGTCGATAAATAAGTCAATCTGCCGATAATTGTTGTTTTGTAAATAAAAATGTTTCCTATATTTAACTAAAAATAAAATGAATACAAGTTTTTTCAACAGCACTTTTTTTGGCATCCGCTACAAAGTCATTTTGTTGGTTTTTTTGTTTTATTTGTTCTTTATGTTGTCTTATTTTATTGCGCTTACAACTAGTTTTTCGGATTATGCAAAAGAAGACTCCCAACTTAGTTTGCGCAATTTAATACCAGAAACTTTTGATTATTTTCTCAAATTCATTGTGACCATTCCCATTTGGTATTTGATATTTAGAAAATTAAAAAATAAATCGCTGTATTTTAGATTGTGCATTCACATTTTTACTTTGCCACTTTTTATATTGGTTTGGAAAGCCATTTTTTACTTCGTTTTAGAATCATTTGGGTACAACCATCTTAGAGGTTCTAGTCAAGCGTGGGATATTTACATACCTGGATTGTTTTATTGTATACAATTTGGCGTTTTGCATGCTTATGAATATTACAAAACCAACGAAGAGCAGCAAAAAATTCAATCAGCACTTCGGGAAGCAGCTTTAAAAAATGAGTTGGCAGCTTTAAAAAGCCAATTGAATCCGCATTTTTTATACAATGTTTTTAATACCATAAACGCATCAGTACCTAAAGAGTTAGAAAATACCCGAAATATGATTGCAACCTTGGCTGATATGTTTCGGTACCAACTGCAAGCATCACAATCCGAATTAGTGACTGTAAGAGATGAAATTAATTTTGTAAAACAATATTTAGAACTTGAAAAAGCTAGGTTTGAAGACCGATTAGAAATTGAAATTGATATTGAATCAAATATTCTTGACGAAGCCATTGTGCCAATGATTATTCAGCCTTTAGTAGAAAACGGAATCAAACACGGGCTGTCTCCATTGATTGAAGGCGGAAAGATCAGAGTTGAAATAAGAAAGAATGTCGATACGCTATATTTTACAGTATCAGACACTGGCGTTGGCGTTGCAGATAAAACAACGCTTTTTGGTACAGGTATCGGATTGACAAATACGAAATTAATTCTAGAAAAAATGTACAACTCTACCTTAAAGATTACAGATAATTTTCCTCGAGGATTAAAAATTGAATTTGAAATTGTATGCAAAAAGTAATAATTGTTGATGATGAATCTTCTGGAAGAAAACTCATCAAAGAATATTTAGAGCATTATCCCGACTATTTTATTGTGGGCGAAGCCAATAATGGCGTCGATGCCGTAAAAATAATTAATGAATTCAAACCAGATTTGGTTTTTTTAGACATTCAAATGCCGGGTCTTACTGGATTTGAAGTAATTACTTATCTTGAAGAAATTCCACAAATAATTTTTTCAACAGCCTATGACAAGTACGCTTTAAAAGCATTTGAAGTTCATGCTATTGATTATTTATTAAAGCCTTACACACAGGAACGGTTTAAAATGGCGATGAGCAGAACAAGTAATACGATTGAAAAATTACTTCCATTAGCCGAAAAATTACTAATTAACAAACCCAATTATCCGGATAGGATTTTGGTTCAAACTTCAAAAAAACTCATTACTATTGCGGTGAAAGACATTATTAGAATTGAAGCCTATGGTGATTATTCTAAACTTCATGTAAAAGACAATTGTTTTTTGAGCAATTTTGGGATTACTACATTAGCCACAAAATTGAATCCAGAGTTGTTTATAAGGGTACACCGATCATCAATTATCAATATTAGTTTTATAAAAGAACTCTCTAAAACAAGCAGTAGTTTTGATGTTTTAATGTCTAATGATGATAACGTAAGGGTAAGCCGTGGGTATTTAGAAAACATAAAAAAATTAAAATATTAATTTTATTTATGATACCATGCATCCCTCTAATTTAATATTATAAGCGGTATTGATTCAGTTTAAATATTGATTACTAATAGATTACACCTATTTTGTTAGGATTATAAAGTGTTTGCACTATCAATAATTACAACGGTTAGGTATTACTGCGGGTTGTATTGACATATTCATTTTTGATTTTTTAGGATAGGGTATAAGTACTCACTTTCTTCATTGAATCTAGTAACATAATTCGTTCCTTTAAGAATGTTTTTGCTTATTTCTTAGAATGCCGCCACTCGCTTCTTTGATGTATTGAATAAACATAAAAGCTTTAGGATCTAATTTTCTTATTTCATCTTTGATTCTAAGTAATTCAAGTCGAGTCACTACCGTTACAATGATATCACAGTCCGTTTTCATATAAAAAGTTTCTGGTAAATAGCCGCGCTCGCCTTTAATTACTGTAATCCCTTTTCCGAATTTTTTTACGATTAGCGCCTTAATATCTTCACTTTTAGATGAAATGATGTTTAAGGAAGTATATTGTTCTAAACCATGGGCAATATAATCAAGTGATTTTATGGCCGAAAAATAAGTAACTATCGAATATAATGCGGTAGCAATTCCAAAATACCAAGCAGCAGCCAGAAATAATAAGCTGTTCAGAGCAAAAATCACTTCTGAGACATTAAGCCCAATTTTTCGGGTAGTTAACAAGGCAAGAATTTCCACACCATCCGCTGTTGAACCACTTCTAATACACAAACCCATTCCAATGCCAATAAGACAACCACCAAACAGCGCAATTAAAAGATTATCTGTAGTAACGGCATCGATCTGTACAAAGGTCATTGCGGCTGCTATCAATAAAAATGTGATCAAACTTTGGATGGCAAATGTTTTTCCCAGCAGTCTTTTCCCTAAGAACAAGAACGGTAGGTTTAAGCTAAGCACCAGTATTCCAAATGGCAAATGAGTGATTTCATGCATAAGTATAGAAATACCTATAATCCCACCGTCTAAAAATTTATTTGGTATCATAAAGCCTTTTAATGCCAATGTAATAAATGCGACACCCACTAAATTTAAAACAATATTTTTAGGATGAAATATTTCCTGCCAGTCGATAGGTTGATGTTCAATATTCATAAAGAAGAATTTGGATTAAAATCCTTTAAATATACTACTTTATTTTGTAAATATTGATTATATTTGTCTAATAACTAGAATGTTAGCTTTTATTTCGATTCATTGGTTCCCCCAGCCATTTTTTAATGAATAGTTTTCTCAATTAGATTTTATTAACCTTTAAATATATCAATTATGGCAGAAGTAATCGTAACACTAACTGTTGACACAAGTCAAATTACAGTGCAAAATACTGATCTTTTTTGTGATTTCGGACAAGGTCCAGGAATCAGTAATGAAGATTTTTTAATTCAGGTCAATGCGGGGGATACAATCACCTGGCAAGGGGTTTCTAGCGTAACGCCATTAGACGAAGTCAATATTACCAATATAAATCATAGTGGCGGATCTAATATTTTCAATCATGATAAACTGCCTGGAAATGGGCGTCATCCCGAAAAAGTTTCCGGCGCTGTTCGAAACAACGCCAAAGGTGAAACAGAAAAATACACCATACTGTTTAATGTTTTTAATAATGGCAATAGACGACCGGGTACTTTTAAAATCGATCCGAAAATACAAGTTAATCAATGATAGAACTACCCTTGTTTAAATATTACTTTACAGTTTCCCTTTTTGTATTTTTTTTTCATTACAATATTTCAGCCCAAGAGCAAAAAGTGGCAGATAGTCTAGTGAAAATTTATCAGGAAGGGAATCTTGATAATGCTGAAAAATTAGAATTGCTTAGGAATTTGTCTTTTAATGAAGTGAATAATCTCAGGTTATCCTTAAAATACGCTGAAGAACTGATAGCACTTTCCAGAATAGAAAAAAACTATTTATATCTGCATCGAGGCTATTTTCAAAAAGGGAATAAACTTAGACTATTAGGAGAATTGGATAAATCGCTAGATGCTTTTTTCAAGAGTGAAGCGGTAGCATCAAAAGCTAAATACATCATAGGACAAGGGACTGCATATTCTTCAATCGCGGATGTATATTCAGTTATGGGGAATTCTAAAAATTCCCTACTATACTACGAAAAAGCGATCAAATTATTACGAAAAACAGACAATTCAATTGGTTTAGCATCCGCTTTACTCAACGCGGGTGACGAATATTCAAAAAATAAGAAATATGATTTAGCTTTGCGTTATTTTAGAGAATCAGGAGAAATTTTCAAGAAAGCGGGTTACTTAATTGGTACAGCTTATAACTTGGGAAATATAGGAATGGTGTATGCAGAGCAAGGAAAGGACGTATTGGCAAAGAATTATATTAGTCAATCCATAAAAATGCTTGAAGAACTTAAGGATTATTATGCCATTTCAGATTATCTGACGTACATGTCTGATATTTATTTAAAACAGAATGATTGGACTACAGCACTTAATTATGCACAAAGAAGTCTGGAACTAGCCCAAAGATATGGGTTGAAAGATCAAATCAGTACCTCAAATCTCAAACTTTCTGAGATGTATCAAAAAGCCCGAGATACTGCTGAATCCTTTAAATATTATAAAAATCATATCGTTTATAGGGATAGCATTACTAATCTCAAATCTGTTCAGCAAATGGCTGATTTACGAACGGATTATGAAGTTTCACAAAAACAGTCTGAAGTCGATTTACTAAATCAAGGGAAAAAAAACCGTCAGATTATGGCAATTTCATCTGCTGTTTCAGCGATACTTGTTTTTTTATTAGCCTTCGGAATGTACAGACGTTATAAATTCATAAAGAAAACAAATGTTATTATTGAAGAACAAATGAACCGGTCAGACCACTTATTGCTTAATATTCTTCCCGAGGAAACAGCGAATGAGTTGAAACAAAATGGAAAAGTACTAGCCAAAAAATTCGAATCTGTAACAGTTTTATTTGCTGACTTCGAAGGATTTACACATTACTCGGAAAGGTTATCACCAGAGAAATTGGTAGAAAGTGTGGACTATTATTTTTCGAAATTTGATGAAATTATGGCGAAATATGATTTAGAAAAAATCAAAACGGTAGGAGATTGTTATATGTGTGCGGGAGGATTACCGTTTGCAACAAACGATCATGCTTCTAAAATGATTCATGCCGCTTTTGAAATCACCCAATTTGTTACGGATTCAAAAAATAATAATCCTCTAAATCATACCCGTTTTGAAGTACGCATCGGAATTAATTCTGGACCAGTTGTAGCCGGAGTCGTTGGAACTAAGAAATTTGCGTATGATATTTGGGGAGATACGGTTAACATTGCATCTCGCATGGAAAATAATTCAGAACCTGGTAAAATTAATATATCTGAAAACACCTACGAGTTGATTAAAGAGGCTTTTAACTGTGAATATAGAGGCAAAATTGAAGTTAAAAATAGAGGAATGATGAAGATGTACTTCGTTAATGATTTTACATGCGAAAATAAAATGCTTGATCATAAAAACTTGCGAACTACCCAACACGAAACAATTGTTTTTAATAATAAAAGTAAATGAGGATATGAATAATTTGAAAAAAAATTTATCAATAAAGAAAATGTCTAAAAAATAACCAATGGTTAATTGTTTCAATTGATTATTTTAAAAAATTAAATTTGACTAATTTTGTTACAACTTGATTAATCTAAATTACTCTATTTAGTATAAACTGCACAAAATGATCCTAAACCTTAAAGAACGATTCCCATCGTTTTCGAATGCACTTATAGAAGATATAAATTCCAATGCACTTGATCAATCTTTTGCTGCAGGCGATGTCATAATGAGAACAGGTCAGTATATAAAAAATACAGTATTAGTTTTGAGCGGAAGCATCAAGATTTATCGCGAAGACGAAGATGGCGGAGAGTTTTTTATGTACTATTTGAAACCAGGTCAAGCGTGTGCAATTTCTATGATTTGTGCTTCAAAAAATGAACAGAGCCAAATTATGGCAAAAGTGGTAGAAGATGTAGAATTGGTTATGGTTCCTTTATCACTCATGGATAAATGGATGATGCAACACCGTAGTTGGTACGAATTTGTAATTGACACCTACAGAAGTCGTTTTGAAGAAGTATTAGAAGTAGTCGATAGTATTGCGTTTAGAGCGATGGATGAACGTTTAGAGTTTTATTTAAAACGACATAAAGATGCTTGCGGTTGTGCAGATTTAAAATTATCACATCAAGAAATTGCTACCGAATTAAACACCTCTAGAGAAGTAATTTCTCGATTACTCAAAAAATTAGAACAACGTGGTGCGTTAAAATTGCATCGTAATCACATCGAACTTTTAAAATAAAACACCTATGTGATAAAAGTTACAAATTGTGAAATTTAAACTGTCAATATTTGCAGGATAAAATTTTACAATTATGGAATACATAGGTTCTTTTGCATCAATACGTATTGGTGTTGCGCTAGGGCTAATAGGAGGTGGTGGCTCAATATTAACTGTCCCAATGTTAGTTTATTTGTTTGCTATCGAACCTGTTGTAGCAACTTCTTACTCATTATTTATTGGTTGATTTAACTAGCGGTGCTGGTTCTGTTGGCTATTTCAAAAAAGGATTGGTTAATATAAAAACGGTTATGTTTTTGGAATCCTATCAATTATAGCTGTTTTTACAACTCGTACTTTGATTGTACCAGCGATACCAAAAGAAGTTTTTACAATTGGCGATTTTGCTGTTACCAAAAGTATTTTAATTACTGCAGCTTCTTACAGCATGAAAAAAAAGATAAAAAAACTAATGTTGCTGACAACGAAGAAGAACAAAAATTAAATTATCCATTAATAGTAATTGAAGGTGAAGTTGTCGGTATTTTTTCAGGATTAGTAAGTGGTGTGTGAGTGTTCATAAACATTCTAGTATTAGTAATTTTTATTCACAATTTCTGACTGTGAAATTATCGGAATAGTAGCCGGAACGGCTTTATCCAAAAAATAGATGGGGCAAAATTAAAACCTTATTTTGGTTGGTTTTGGTTATCAATATCATAATCAAAGAATTATTTTTTCCTTAAATAAAGGTTATGTGATAATTGTTACAATTAAAGCAAAAATCAAATACTAATTTTGTTTTACAATATTAAAAATAGTAAACAACAGTACAATGAAAATCGAACAAATATATACAGGATGTTTAGCTCAAGGAGCTTATTATATCACATCCAATGGAGAAGCAGCAATCATTGACCCTCTTCGTGAAACTCAACCTTATATGGATAGATTAGAAAAAGACGGGGTAAAATTAAAATACATTTTCGAAACCCATTTTCACGCCGATTTTGTTTCAGGTCACTTAGATTTAAGCAAAAAAACAGGAGCATCTATCGTCTATGGTCCACATGCTAAACCTGACTTTGAATTCATTTCAGCAAAAGACAATCAAGTTTTTGAAATTGGAAATATCAAAATAAAAGTATTGCACACGCCAGGTCATACAATGGAAAGTACCACGTATTTATTAATTGATGCTGATGGAAATGACCACGCCATTTTTTCTGGTGACACCTTATTTTTAGGTGATGTTGGTCGTCCTGATTTGGCACAAAAAGTAGCTCACATGACACAAGAGCAATTGGCTGGATTGTTATTCCATTCCTTGAGAGATAAAATTATGACCTTGGCTGATGACGTAATTGTTTATCCAGCGCACGGTGCCGGTTCGGCTTGCGGAAAAAATATGAGCAAAGAAACGGTAGGTACTATTGGTGACCAAAAAGCAACTAATTATGCCTTGCGCGCCAACATGACTGAAGCCGAATTTGTCAAAGAAGTTACTGATGGTTTATTGCCACCGCCAGCTTATTTCGGAATGAATGTAGCCATGAACAAAAGCGGAATTGAAAGTTTTGAAACGGTTTTCAATCAGGGGATGAAAGCTATCAAGGCTTCAGATTTTGAAGTGGTTGCTGAAGAAACTGGCGCATTAATTTTAGACACTCGAAATAATGGCGATTTTGCAAAAGGATTTATTCCACAATCAATAAACATTGGTATCGATGGCGATTTTGCTCCCTGGGTTGGTGCTTTAATTGGCGATGTCAAACAACCTATTTTATTAGTAACCGATTTAGGTTTGGAAGAAGAAACAGTAACACGTTTAACTCGTGTTGGTTTCGATAACGTGATCGGACATTTAAAAAATGGCTTTCAAGCATGGGCAGCCGCAGGATATGAAGTCGATACTGTAAACAGAATAACTGCCGACCAATTTGAGGCAGCAGTAAAAATTGGAGAAAGTAAAGTTATCGATGTCCGTAAAGAAAGTGAGTACGAAGCAGAACACGTCGAGGAAGCTTACAGCCGTCCTTTAGCAGCTATAAATGAATGGGTGAAAGACATTAATCCCGAAGAACATTTCTTTATGCACTGCGCAGGTGGATATCGTTCGATGATGGCTGCATCAATATTACAAGCACGTGGGTACAGAAACTTCTCTGAAATTGAAGGTGGTTATAATGCCATTGCAAAAACAACTGTTTCTAAAACCGATTTTGTGTGTCAAAGTAAAGTTTTAAAAGTATAATTTAATAATCATAAAAAAATAAGATATGGGAATTTTCAATACTATATTTGGCGGAAATAATAACGAGAAGTTAGTAACTATAGTAAAAGAAGGAGCGTTTTTGGTAGATGTCCGTTCTCCTGACGAATTTGCTGAGGGTAATGTAAAAGGTTCAACAAACATTCCTTTAGACCAAATTGCTGTAAACTTGGATAAATTTAAAGGAAAAGAAAACATTGTCGTTTTTTGCCGAAGTGGTAACCGTAGCGGTCAAGCCAAAAGTATATTAGAACAAAATGGTTTTGTAAATGTTACTAATGGGGGCACTTGGCAAGATGTGAATACTATATTTAAAAAAATAAGCACTTTATTTACTATTGGTTTTGGTAGCTATGGCTGTTCAATTCCAAAAAAAAACAAGAAAATGAGTAATTTCAATGACATTATAAATTCTGAAAAACCAGTTTTGGTAGATTTCTTTGCCACTTGGTGTGGTCCTTGCCAAATGCTTTTACCTGTTCTAAATCAAGTGAAGGAAAGTCTTCAAGATCGTATTACGATTATTAAAATAGATGTAGACAAAAACCAAACATTGGCACAAAAATACCAAGTTCGCGGAGTTCCTACTATGATGCTTTTTCAAGACGGTAAACAACTATGGCGACAATCTGGGGTTCTAACCAAAGAAGAAATAATCAAAATCATTCTTGATAAAACCAACTCTAAATGAACAACCAAAAACCTATCAACAAAGATTTAATTTTAAGAGAAAAATTGGCATTACAACGAACTGTACTTGCTAACCAATCTACTTTTTTAGCATTTTTGCGAACTGCAATGTATTTTCTAATTGCAGGTTTAAGTCTAAAAAATGTATTAAAAATCGAAAATAGTATTGCCATCGAAATAGTTTTATTTGCAGTTTCGGGAATTATTTTCATAATTGGAATTGTTAATTATTTCAAACATAAAAAATCAATTTTAGAGAACAAAAAACACATAGGAGATTATCAATTAGAATATTATGAGTGAAGAAAAATATTGGATAGTTATTGGAGATTTACTACTTGGTCAAAACTAATTGGACAATAAATAGCAAGCCCAGACGGAATTGCTTAAGATTTTAAAAAGACAAAATTGAAAAAAGATAACATAAAACTCGGTCTAAAAGAAAATTGGAAACAATTTACAATACTGGTAATCATCAATGCTTTTGTTGGTGCAATGGTTGGAATGGAAAGATCGATTTTTCCAAAATTTGCTGAAGTTGAATTTGGAATGGCTTCCAAAACAGCTATTCTTTCATTTATAGTAGCATTCGGAGTTACTAAAGCCATTACGAATTATTTCACCGGAAAATTAGCCAATCGATTTGGGAGAAAAAATTTACTTTTATTTGGTTGGTTTTTAGCCATTCCCGTACCTTTTATTTTAATAAATGCCAGTTCTTGGAACTGGGTAATTTTCGCTAATATTTTACTAGGCATCAGTCAAGGCTTGACTTGGAGCAGTACTGTAGTAATGAAAATAGATTTAGTTGGCGAAAAAGACAGAGGTTTTGCAATGGGACTAAACGAGTTTGCGGGCTATTTTGCTGTTGGAGTTGTCGCGTTTTTAACAGGGATTATAGCCGAAAAATATGGTGTAACCCCTTATCCTTTTTATCTTGGAATTGGAATTTCGATAGTAGGATTTTTGCTTACGCTACTTTTTGTCAAAGACACTCGTCATTTTGTACATAAAGAAGCTATTTCTAGTGCAGTAAATCCAGAAAAACTAAATAATGTTTTTATCGAAACTACTTTCAAAAACAAAACATTAAGCGCAGTAACACAAGCAGGATTGGTAAATAACTTAAATGATGGTATGATTTGGGGATTATTGCCAATCATTTTATTCACGATGCATTATAAAACAGCAAATATTGGAATTATAACAGCTATATATCCTACGGTTTGGGGAATTGGACAATTGTTTACGGGTAAAATGTCTGATATTTATTCAAAAAAGGCAATGCTTTTTTGGGGAATGTTAGTACAAGGTATTGCTATTATTGCCATTCCTTTTTGTAGTGTTTTTTATCAATTAGCATTAGTTTCAGGACTTTTAGGTTTTGGAACGGCTTTGGTTTATCCAACTTTTTTATCGACAATTGCAGGTGCTACTAATCCTTTTCAAAGAGCAGAAAGCATTGGTGTTTTTAGATTATGGAGAGATTTAGGGTACGCTATTGGAGCAATAATTTCGGGAATTACAGCCGATGTATTTGGAATAGAATATGCCATTTATTTGATTGGAATACTAACAATAATTTCATCAATAATTATAAAAGTGAGAATGCCAAACGACACCAAAAAAAGCATCGATTGTATAGAAGTAGAAACGGTGAAGGAACTAATTGGAAATAATATAATCGTTCAAATAATTGATGTTCGTTCTAAAGAGGAATTTGACAATTATCATATTGAAGATGCAATACATATTCCTTTGAATACTTTAAAAGAAAATAGTGTTTTATTGAACAAGAAAAATCATTATGTAACTGCTTGTGGCAAAGGCGGTGGTCGATCTATAGACGGTGCAAAATTACTATCCGATTTAGGATATAAAGCCAATTGGCTTTGCGGTGGAACAAATGAATGGATGGATATAAAATAGTTTTAAAAATAGATATAAATGATACCTAAAATAGGGTGGTTGTTTGAATAGTATAAAAACGGCACTACTAAAAATTGAAAACGGAACCGAAGTCGAAATCGATAAAAGAAACAGATACCATTACTGTTATTTTTGATACAGATAGAGCTGTTTTTGTAAATATATTATCGACCTTGGGTTATCCCGCAAAAGGACATGACACACTTTTACATAAAGGAAAATCTTTTGTGAGTTGCGTTGTTGTTGGTAATTTAACTTAATAAAATAGTAAAAAAAGTGTTTGAGAAATCAAGCACTTTTTTTGTTATGTGACAAAGGTTACAAACCAGGTCTTTTTTTTAGTTCAAATTTGCATCATAAAATTTTAAATTATGGAAATTATAGAATTCATCAATCAACCTTGGGCTTGGTACATTGCTGGTCCATTAGTAGGTCTTACCGTACCAGCATTATTAATTTTAGGAAACAAGAATTTTGGTATTAGTGCTAATTTACGTCATGCTTGTGCCGCTTGTTTACCTGCAAACATTCCGTTCTTTAAATACGATTGGAAAAAAGAAATTTGGAATATGTTTTTTATAGTTGGGATTCTAATAGGAGGTGTAATTGCTTTTCATTTTTTGTCCAATCCGAACCCTATAATCATCAATGACGATCTAAGGACAGAATTAGCAACTTATGGTATTACACACATTGACGGAATGTTACCATCAGAAATTTTCTCTTGGGAAAATCTATTCACAATCAAAGGATTTTTAATGATGGTTTTGGGAGGTTTTATGATAGGTTTTGGCTCGCGTTATGCCGGTGGTTGCACAAGTGGACACGCTATTTCGGGTTTGTCAAATCTGCAAGTACCATCACTAATTGCTACTTGTTGCTTTTTCATAGGCGGACTACTAATGGCCAATTTTATTCTTCCTTACATACTTTCACTTTAAAAAATACAATATGAATAATATAGATCAAAATACAGATTTTGAAACACGTTCTTTAGACACAATTTGCATCAACGAAAGTCATTTAGAACACAAATGGTACCACAACATTAAATACCTAATCGTAGGTTTATTGTTCGGCATTGTATTCATCAAAGCCGAAATCATCAGTTGGTTCCGCATTCAAGAAATGTTCCGTTTTCAATCCTTTCACATGTATGGTGTTATTGGTAGTGCTGTTGTGGTGGGAATGATTTCTGTTTTTCTTATCAAAAAATTCAATATCAAAACCATTTATGGAGAAAAAATAGAATTTCACGATAAAAAATTCAACAAAGGTCAAATAATTGGCGGACTTATTTTTGGTTTAGGTTGGGCTATTACTGGAGCGTGTCCTGGTCCAATCTTCGCTCAAATAGGAACTGGAGTAACCGTGATGATTGTAACCTTATTCTTTGCTATTGTTGGGACTTGGGTATATGGTTATTTTAGAGATAAATTACCTCATTAATAGTATTAGGAAAATAGTAGCATGATGACATTGAATTGAAAAACATTCATCTATAACAAATATCCCGATCGCTCGGATTTGCAATCCATGACCATTTAGTATGGCGCTAAAGTAAGAAAAAAATTGTATGTTATAAAAAGTCGGTCTTGACAATTGGAATGCGCATGGATTTCAAATCCGTGTTTTCGGAACCAATCAATTCTAGTAGCCTATCAAAAGGATGTAATACTTCAAGTTTCAAAACAATCTGCTTTTAAATATCTTGAAATTGTCCTGCTCTTTAACAGTCTTTCCTGTTCTTGAATGTGGAATAGTTGGTAGCTTACATTTGAGAAAGATCGATTTTCAAAACTTTTTGATAATGAAAATAGGAATCTCAAAAAAAACTAAAAAAAAAACGCCCAATCAATGATTCGGGCGTTTTTTATCACGGTAAAATTCGTGATGAAGTACATAATATTATTTATGGCTTTCGTGTGCAGCGTCTACATTGATATGAGAAACAGCTATTTCTGTTAATTTTACGTCAGCATTTTTCTCTTCTTCAAGTGTTTTTGCAAGAAGCAAGGCGGCTTTTGTTTCACCAAGAGTTACTGCATATACTCGTAAAGTACCATAAGTTGCTATCTCATAGTGCTCTACTTTTTGTGCTGCGGAAATCATTGCGGCATCACGAACATCTCCAACTTTAGTTTCTTCGATAATTCCTTCAGCCTCTTCAAGTAGTCCCGCCATTGCATCGCATTTCTTGGCAACTGCTTTGAGACCCAAAGATTCAAATATTTTCTCCAAACGAGTAACGTGCTCTTCGGTCTCTTTCAAATGACTCTCGAACGCATGAATTAATTTTGAAGCCGTTGCATTTTTTGCCATTTTAGGCAATGCTTTTGTTAATGCTTTTTCTGCCCAGTAAATATCTTTTAAGCCGTCTTCAAAAAAATCTCTTAAGTCTTTTGCTGCATCAGGTTTAGCTTTTACAACATCTTTTTTTGGCTCATCGTTTTTTTTCTTGGCAGTTGTTACTGTCTTTTTTTTCTCTGCATCACGAACTTTTTCTAGCTGATCTGTTGTCGTTTTCATAACTTTTAAATTTAGAAATTAATTATGTTATTAGTTGAAAAACAAATTTAAAGATTAGTAAAATGGATCATCTACACAATTATATTAAATAGTTACAAAATTCACATTGTTAAACATTTAGCGGACAGGATAGCCAAGATTATAGCTAACTGTACAAAACAAATTGCAACTACATGAGGTAAATAATAACAGAAAACCCGATCAATAAAATTTGCAATCCGTGACTACATAGTATATCGATAAATTGAGAAAAAATTAGAGGATATAAAACATCGGTCTTGACAATTGGAATACGCAGGGATTGAAAAGCGTGTTATCGTAAATTGCAAAACATTCATTTAGACCAAGTACCCTTAACCCAAGTTTGCCGTGTACGTCATTTCACTAATTCCTCATCTTACTCATTTTATCAGGATTCAGGATCTTTAGGGTACTCCCTTTTTTCTCAATCAGTCCTTCATTTTTAAATTCAGTTAGTGTGCGGCTTACTGTTTCTGCGGCTGTTCCTGATAATGCCGCTAAGTCGTCCCTGCTAACGCTTAACGTCTTTATTCCATTTTCGTGTTGTTTGTATAAACGTAGAATCGCTTCTGAAATCCTTTTCCGAACAGATTGGTAGGCAAGCTGCAAAAGATACCCGTCCTTTTTACGAATTTCATGGGATAAGATTTCAAGAAATTTCCCTGCAACATCTGGATACAGTCGCAACATTTCATCAAATTGCGTTTTAGGAAAAAAACACAAACAACTGTCTTCTAGTGTGGTTGCGGTGTCATCGTATTCATTATTAGAAAGAATAGTGTTGATGCCTAAAAAATCTTCTGCTTGGTAGATGCCTGTCATCAATTCCCGGCCATCTTCTGCCATTTTCATGGTCTTAACTTTGCCTGAAATTACAAGGTAAATACCCGTGGCATGGTCTCCCTCATAATGAATAATCTGGTTTTTTTTGAAGAACCTAGTTTTTCGCTCGGATATAATTTTCTTTAATTCAGTCAATCCATTATTTTTTGACACAAGGTGATCCAAATTCTCCAATGATTTACTATGATAAAGGTCTTGACAGTCTTTTTTCTTCAACCTGGTTTCGATAGCATTTAAAAGTTCTAACCTGCCAAATGGTTTTGTCAGATAATCATCGGCACCCATTTCCATTCCTTTACGCAAATCAACTCGTTCTGATTTTGAAGTAATGAAAATAAACGGAATAGTTGTGGTTTCTGGATTTTTATGCAGAAGGTATAATACGCCATACCCATCTAGATCTGGCATCATTATATCAGAGAGAATAATATCGGGTAAATCCATCGTAGCCATTTCAACTCCTTGTTTGCCATTTTTGGCCACAATCACGTCATAGTCTGCCAATTCAAGAATTTCAACTATATTTTCACTTATTTCTATGTTGTCTTCTATTACCAATACTTTGCTCATTTCATTGAAAATGTTAGGGTAAATAATGTTCCTTTATCTATAATACTGCTGTATGAAATAGTACCCTGCATTAGGGCAATATATCGGGCAACAATATTTAAACCGAGTCCAGTTCCAGGAATAGTACCGGTATTATGTGCCCTGAAAAACGGTTCAAATACATGTTGCTTATCTTCTTCTGGAATTCCTATCCCTTCATCTTGTACTTTAATAATACAGTGGGTATCATTAATTTCAGTAGTAAAATCGATATTTGAAGTATCTCCAGAATATTTTATAGCATTTGTAATTAAATTAATAATGCTGTTTTTAAGTAAGTTTTGGTCCAGATTAATTAATTTTTGACTACCAAAATGTGTAAAATGTATTTGCTGTTCTCCTTTTGCAAGCAATTGCAACTCTTCTGTAATTTCTTCGGCTAATTGTACTAGGTCAAAACAAGTCTGATTTGCTTTTACCATACCTATTTCTAATTGTTCAGTGTATAAAAAATCATTTAATACAGTAGCTAGATTGGTCACTGCACTAATAATTTTACCGGCATGTTTAGTAATATTGGTATTTTCTAATGGTTCGGCATATTTTTCAATTAGAGATGCTGATAAGTGCGCAGTACTTAATGGGGTACGGAACTCATGTGAAGCCATTGATAAAAATCTATTTTTCAAGGTACTGAGTCTCTTTTCTTTCTCTAAAGTAGCGCTTACTTTTTCTTTTGATTTCTCCAGAGCACGTATCGTATCATTTAGGGTTTTAGTTCGTTGTTCTACAAGCTCTTCTAAATGGGAAGCATAATTTTTAAGGTGTTCTTCATCTTTTTTTTGTTGGCTCAGGTCATGTATAAATCCAGCATATATCCTTCTGCCTGCATAGTTGACTTCACTTACTCCTAGTCTGAACGGAAATTGGCAACCCTCTTTAGTTTTACCAATAAGTTCTGTGCCAATTCCTATATTATGAACATCTTCAGTCTCTCTACAATGTTGGAGGTAGTCAGTATAAGCCTCCCTGTCGGGTGCGGGTATCAGCATCGAGATATTATTTCCTAAAACCTCCTCTTCAGAATAGGCAAAAAGTTTACAAGCTGAAGGGTTTATACTTTCTATAGTTCCAAAATCATCAATAGTGATAATACCATCAATGGCGTTATGAACTAGGGCATGAAGTAAGGCAGCATTTTCCATAACTATTTATTGCAAAAGAGTATTGTAAATATGTAAATATGATCTTTTTACAGCCATAAACTATTACACAATTGTCAAAATATATTGCATAATTGACTCATCCATAATTTCACTTCCCTTGTAGGATTAATTAAGTGATATAAATCACTAATAGTACTGCTCATTCTCATTTCAATTCAATTGTATTTGTTCCAATTTTGTGTTGATACAGAATGAATGCAGCTTTTCATTCGCAACAAATAAAAAATGAAAACTGATGAAATTTTACAAAAGGATGTCAGCAATGCTTTAAAATGGAAATCGCCTATTTCTATTAGTAATATAATAGTAATCTCGAATGATGGAGTAGTTACACTTACAGGTGTAGTAGAAAATTATATAAAGAAGACACAAGCCGAAAATAGCACCAGAAAAATAGCTGGAGTAAAATCTGTAATCAATAAAATTGATGTGCTAATAAATAGCTGGGAAGGTAAAAAGGATGTTGCAATCACAGCCGAAATCCTTACCATTTTCAGATGGAATTGGCATACCGTAAACGACACAATCAAAGTAAGTGTTATAAATGGATGGGTAACTCTTTTTGGAGAATTAGAATGGAATTATCAGAAAGAAGCCGCTAAAGAGGCTGTTGTAAATCTTATTGGGGTCAAAGGGGTTAGCAATTATATTGGGATAAAATCACAAAGCGATACTGTAATTAATAGTACAGCGCTAAGGCTCGCATTAGAAAACCATCATGCTCTGGATTCACAAAATATTGAAATCGAGGTAGTAGATTCAAAAATAATTTTAAAAGGTACTGTTGATTCTTGGTATCAAAAAGAAATAGCAGGACGCATAGCATGGAAAACACCTGGAGTTATACATGTTAGTAATGAGTTAGTAATGGAAGCGGAATAAACCAAAAAAATAACAATGAAACCAATAAAAAAATTAGGCATTTGTATGAATCATGCCCATGCACATCTTATCGAATTTTCGGATAAAATAAAAAACACAGAAACAGTTTCACTTGATTTTGACCATCAGGATACCGATGAAACACTACATCGCAGTGAAAGTGAAATGCACAATAAACAACAGCAAAGATTAAATGGCTATTATAAAAAATTGGCAGCTACTATTAAGGATTTTACTGAGGTAGTTCTGTTTGGTCCTACTACTGCAAAGTCGGAATTATTTAATTTTTTAAGACAAAATCGTCTTTTTAACAGCATAAAGATTGATGTGATACATGCTGATGAAATGTCTGATAAAAAACAACTTGAATTTGTTCGAGAGTATTTCAAGAAGATTGATGTTACAATTTTATAAATAATTTCAATGCTACTCTATTTTTTAAAATGGGTAAAACATATTAAAAGAAACAATAAATGATACAAGTCAAAAAAGAAGGCGTACTAATAGAAAAAACGATTATACCGTTTGAAAATGAAGGAGTACTAAATCCTGCAGCAATAAAAGAGGGCGATTTTGTTCATCTTTTTTATCGAGCAGTGCGCAAAGGCAATCATTCAAGCATAGGGTATTGTATACTAGAAGGTCCTTTATTAGTTGTGGACAGAAATAAATCACCTATTTTGTTCCCCGAATTTGACTATGAAAGTCATGGAATAGAAGACCCAAGGATAGTAAAAATAGAAGACACCTACTATTTAACGTATACCGGTTTTGATGGGATTAATGCTTTAGGATGTCTTGCTATTTCAAAAGATCTGATTCATTTTGAAAAAAAAGGAATTATAGTTCCACAGATTAGTTTTGAAAAATTTAATAGCCTTGCTGGAATGGACGTTCCTCTCAATGAAAAATATTTCCGCTACAACAGGCATAACGTTGAATTGGAGAAGCATCCAAAAAAAGCACTGCTGTGGGACAAGAATGTGATTTTTTTTCCTAGGAAAATAAAAGGAAAATTTTACTTGTTACACCGGATTAAACCCGAAATTCAGATTCTTGTTGGTATTGAAGATTTAAATGATTTAACTGAACTTTTTTACGACGATTACATGGTCCATTTTAATGACCATGTTGTACTTACTTCAAAATTTGATCATGAAATCAGCTATGTTGGCGGTGGTTGTCCTCCTATAGAAACAGATCAAGGATGGTTAATTATATATCATGGTGTCAAGGATGGTCTGGATGGATACGTTTATTCGGCCTGCGCGGCTTTACTGGATCTAGAAAACCCTAGAAAAGAAATCGCTCGCTTACCGTATCCTTTATTCAAACCAGAATTAGAATGGGAACTAAAAGGGGAGGTAAATAATGTTTGCTTTCCGAGTGGGGCAGTAGTTTTTAACGATACATTGTACATCTATTATGGTGCTGCAGACGAAAGAATTGCTTGTGCTTCGGTCTCTTTTTCAGGATTAATCAATGAATTATTACTTAATAAACTACACGATGATAAATAAAATAAGATCAAATCGCAACAATGGATATTTAGGTCAAAATGGCAAATTTTTCAGCTTGGATAAAGTTTCAGTAATAGATAAGGAGAAATTGCCCGAAATTTTATTTATCACTACTTATCCACCTCGTGAATGTGGGATTGCAACCTATTCACAAGATTTAATTTTGGCATTAAAAAATAAATTCCAAAACACTTTTGATATTAAAATTGCAGCTCTGGAAACGCAAAACAATACGTATTCTTATACTGATGAGGTAACTTATTTTTTGGAAACGGATAATAAAATCTCTTATACTAAACTCGCAAATACCATTAATGTAAATCACTCCTTAGAATTGGTATTGATTCAGCACGAATTTGGTTTATTTAAAACCAATGAAGCAGATTTTATCCTTTTTTTAAAAGCGATAAATAAACCTATTATCATTGTTTTTCATACGGTACTGCCTAATCCAGATATGCAACTGAAAAAAAACATAGCCGAAATGAATGCTATTGTTGACTCTTTTATAGTAATGACCCATGCATCTGCAAAATTATTGGAACAGGATTACGGGATTTTAAAAAACAAAATTACTGTCATTCCGCACGGAACACATTTGGTAAAATACATAGATAAAGAAGCTTTAAAAGAAAAATACAAATTATCTGGCAGAAAAATAATTTCTACATTTGGTTTGCTCAGCTCTGGAAAATCTATAGAAACCTCATTAGATGCAATGCCAGTAATGATTGCTAAAAATCCTGATATCCTATTTTTGATTATAGGCAAAACACACCCATCTGTTGTACAAGAAGAAGGCGAAAAATACCGTCAAAGTCTGGAACAAAAAATAGAAATACTCGGACTTCAGCATCATGTAAAATTCATTAATACGTATTTGCCGCTCGAGGAATTACTCGACTATTTACAACTAACAGATATTTATCTTTTTACCTCAAAAGATCCAAATCAGGCTGTAAGTGGTACGTTTTCTTATGCTATAAGTTGTGGTTGTCCAGTGATTTCTACTCCTATACCACATGCTGGAGAATTATTAATGAAAGGCGGAGGTAATATTATTGACTTTGGAAATTCAGTGCAATTAGAAAAACAAGTAGCCATTTTATTAGATAATCCAAAGTTATGTAAGGAAATTTCAAATAATGGGATTCATAAAATGGCACCAACAGCTTGGGAAAATTCGGCTATTGCACATACTAAATTATTCGAAAAATTTTTGCAGAAAAAATTAAAGCTAAATTATAGAACACCTAAAATAAACCTGAACCATTTCAAGGCATTAACGAGTCCATTTGCAATGATACAGTTTTCGATTATTAACCAACCAGATTTAAATAGTGGGTATACGCTCGATGATAATGCAAGAGCTTTAGTAGCGATGTGCCAGCATTTTGAATTAACAAATGATAGTGACGACTTAATCTATATCGATCAATACTACCAGTTTATCCACTTTTGCCAGCAAAAAGACGGCACATTTTTGAATTATGTAAACGAACAAAAAAAATTCACAGACCAAAATAGTGAAAACTTAGAGGATTCTAACGGAAGAGCTATATGGGCTTTAGGATTTATGATTTCTATGAGCAATTTGTTACCCAAAACATTAATCTTAGAAGCAAGAAAAACAATGCAGTCTGCTTTAGCTAATACTCATAAAATGCACTCCACAAGGGCAATGGCTTTTACAATAAAAGGAATCTATTACGCAAACAAAAAGGAAATAAGTTTTGAAAACAAAGTACTGATAAAACTATTGGCAAACCGATTGGTTCAAATGTACAAACACGAATCAAAACCAGGCTGGCATTGGTTTGAGAGCTATATGACGTACGGAAACAGCATTTTACCCGAAGCCATACTTTGTGCTTATCTGGCTACAGGCGAAGTGATTTACAAAGGAATAGCAAAAACGTCTTTCGATTTTTTACTATCAAAAACAATTACCGAAAACAGTATTAAAGTAATTTCTAATAAGGGATGGTTGCACAATAACAAAGCAGTTCATAAAGAAGTAATTGGAGGCGAACAACCCATTGATGTAGCCTATACTATCTTGGCATTGGCTAAATTTAATGACACTTTTAAAAATAATGCCTATTTACAGAAAATGGAAATGGCTTTCAGTTGGTTTCTTGGGAACAATCATCTCCAACAAATTATTTACAATCCCTGTACTGGTGGATGTTATGACGGTCTGGAAGAAGATTATATCAACCTCAATCAAGGTGCAGAATCAACTGTAAGTTATCTTATGGCAAGACTTACAGTCGAAAAATGCAGACGAGAAATGCAATACAATAAGACAAATACGCTTCATAGTCATAATCATAGTTTGATAGTTGCCAATTAGAACGCATTTATAAACAAGTATATTCATAAAAAGAGTTTTCGCCACAGATTAAAAAGATTTTTTAAAATTATATAACGAATTAATCTGTGCTAATCTGTGGCAAAGAAATTTAGTATTTTTTTTAAATACGACATTAAATTTTAGCCATTACTAAAAGGAATAGCAATCATCAATACATCTAAATAGTATGAAAAATAAAAACACATTATCAAAATCCTCCAAAAAGGAGAATGAAAAAGTAGCAGCATTAAACTATCCTCCGAGTGAAGATATTTTTAATAAGCTAACGGAAGCAAAAGATATTGATCCCGAAGACATCACCAAAAATAAGACACCAAATGAACCTAGAAATTCTAAATGGAATGAAAAGAATTTTAATGAAGATGTTTCAGGTTTAGATTTAGATATTCCTGGATCTGAACTCGATGATGATATGGAACAAACAGGAAGTGAGGATGAAGAGAATAATGGTTATAGTTTGGGTGATGATAATAGTAAGTAATAGAAAGAAGACAATATTGCGGAATAGATTCTTTGAGATATACTTTTGATTGGAATTTTATAAATAAGCAACATTTAAAATGTTTAAATTAGTATCCATACAATATTTTCGGGGCAAACCAGTTGGGATATTGATTTTTTCAATATCCTTTGGACTGATGTTTTCTAAATACATCATTACTGCTCTTAAACTATTGCCGTGGGTAACAAGGAGTACATTTTTACCAGCTCTTAAATTGGATTCAATTTCAGTTTTGTAATAAGAAACCGTTCTGTCAAAGGTCGAAGCCAAACTTTCTCCATCGGGCGGACATATAGCATAACTTCTACGCCATATTTCAACTTGTTCTGTGCCATATTTCTTTGCAATTTCAGCTTTGTTTAGGCCCTGTAAACTGCCATACATTCTTTCATTGAGAGCGCTATTTTTCACCACTGGTATTTCGGGTTGCCCTAGTACTTCAAGAATGATTCGCAAACTTTTTTGTGCTCTTATTAGCATTGAAGTATACGCTATTTCAAATTTGTAGTCTTTGAGTTTTTCTCCTGCCAGTCTTACTTCTTCCTCTCCCAAAGGGGTAAGATCTATATCGAGAGTTCCAGTAAATCGATTTTCCAGATTATAAACAGATTGTCCATGGCGGACTAGTATTAAAATAGACATAAGCTGTTGAATTATTGAATAGCAACAAAGTTGCAACATCGTATACCATTTAAAAATGTAGATTGTAGGTATTATAAGTGATAAAAATCACTTTGCCATCACGATCGTAAATAAATGTTTTATATCATTTTTTCAGTTGGGTATTATCATTTCCTGACAGGAAAATATGGCTCAAATTTGCACCTATAAAAGACAACCTTTGCAGGT
Source organism: Flavobacterium sp. GNP010 (assembly GCF_056428945.1). NCBI lineage: Bacteria > Pseudomonadati > Bacteroidota > Flavobacteriia > Flavobacteriales > Flavobacteriaceae > Flavobacterium > Flavobacterium sp. GNP010. The sequence goes on from NZ_JBWJVK010000017.1 coordinate 43,375, forward strand.
AGGAAAGGTTATATAAACTTAAAAAAAAAGCGATTATGAAATATTTCTGCTTCGGTAATCAGCAGTGCAGTCTAGATAAATGGTAACGAAATCATAGCACGCACACGAGTAGAAATCTTTAGAAATTTACAAATTAATAATCCCATTAAAAAATGAAAATAGCCATCTTCAATACTAAATATTACGAACGTGAATATCTTGACAAATATAATGTTGATGGTAAGCATCAACTCACTTATTTTGAAGCACCACTCAACGCAGCAACAGTAGCTATCGTAAAAGACTTTACTGCAGTTTGCATCCAATTGACAGATAAACTAGATGCTAATGTAATAGGTCAACTTGCAAAAGCAGGTATAAAACTGATCGACTTGCGAAGTGCAGGCTATGACAATGTTGACTTGGAGGCTGCTGCAAATAATAAAATAAAAGTGATGCGCGTACCGGCTTATTCACCTCAAGCAATTGCAGAACATGCCACGGCACTAATCTTGACACTCGACAGGAAAACACATAAAGCTTACAATAGGGTTCGGGAAAATAACTTTTCTCTTCAAAATCTAATGGGTTTTAACTTATTTGGAAAAACAGTTGGAGTTATAGGAACAGGAAAAATTGGAACTGCTTTTTGCTCTATAATGCTTGGTTTTGGCTGTAAGGTTATTGCAAATGACAGTTTAAAATCTAAAACATTACTTCAAAAAGGAGTACAATATGTCACTTTTGAAAAACTATTAACACTATCTGATATTATTTCTATCCATTGTCCTTTAAACTCAAAAACAAAACATCTTTTTGATAGTATTGCTTTCTCAAAATTAAAAAAAGGAATGATGCTTATTAATACAAGCCGAGGAGCAATCATCAATACAAAAGACGCTATCGAAGCACTTAAAAAGGCACAAATTGGATATTTGGGTATCGATGTGTATGAAGGTGAAGATACTATCTTCTTTAAGGATTTATCAGATACAGTCATAAAAGACGACCAAATCGAAAGATTAATGTCTTTCAATAATGTTTTGATTACACCGCACCAAGCTTTCTTTACAAAGGAAGCTTTAGATGAAATTGCCAGGATAACAATTCATAATTTCGATTCATTTGAAGACAAGGGTACGTCAGAAAATGAAGTAGCGTTCCCATTACAAAAACTACTGCTGAACTCATAGTTAAGTAAGGAGAATCATTTTTTTAAAAACGCTAGGTCATTTGAAGCCTTGCGTGTATGTTGCACTTTTGTATTCAGTCTCAAACTAAATTTTTCATAATGAAAAGTAATGAAGAGCTACAGAAAAACGTTATAGATGCCATCAATTGGGAACCTCTTTTAAATGCTGCCGTTATTGGCGTTATGGCAAAGGATGGTGTGGTTACCCTTACCGGTTCTGTAAATACCTACGCCAAAAAAGCAGAAGCTGGGCTAGTAGCTAAAAATGTTGCTGGGGTGAAAACCGTTTTCGAAAACATCAAAGTGGTTTGTAACATTGAGGACAAAAGAACAGATGCTGAAATTATGTCAGCTATTGAAAATACGTTCAAATGGCATTGGGATATCCCAACCGGAAAAGTGACAGTTACCGCAGAAAACGGCTGGGTATTCCTAAACGGCGAACTCGACTGGAACTACCAGAAAGACGCTGCAAAAAGTGCGGTCATCAACCTTATTGGAATCACTGGAATTACCAATAATATAAATGTAATTACTGCATCAAAGGATGTAAACGAAAGGAATAACATTGAAATTGCCCTTGAGAGAAATACTACCCTTAACAATAAGGATATTATGGTACATGTTTTCGATAATGTAGTTACTCTAAAAGGCCATGTAGACACTTGGCATCAAAAAATTGAAGCGGAGCGTATTGCATGGACTGCCCCTGGTGTAAAGCAAGTAGAAAACGATTTGTATGTAGATTTTATAGAATAATATTTCCTCTAAATTTAAATCAATAAAAATTACTAATTATGGAAAAAGTAAATATGGATAGTCTAGTTGTCGTTCTGGATACTCTTGAAAAATTGGGATTTAATTCTCAATTTGAAGTCAATGGGAAAAATATGGTTTCATTACAAACAGATAATCTTTTCCAAAGTAATGAAGTGAAAATTGTACATTTCTATCGATTTGAAGGTGAATCAAATCCTGATGACAGTTCCATTATGTATGCTCTTGAATGCAATAACGGTGAAAAGGGAACTTTAGTTGATGGTTACAGAACAACTGCCGATACCGATACTGCTAACTTTATGCTAAACGTTAAAAATAAAAAATAATCTACAAAAACACCGATGCTAGTTTCCAAGAAACACAAATTATAATGTAATAGGTTTCTATTCAATCTAAAAATAAATAAAAAAGGCATGCTTAATAATAAATTTAAAAGTAAAGGTTTAACAACTGCTGAGGTAAATCGTGCAAGAGAAAAATACGGTGAGAACAAAACTGCCTATAAAAAAAACAATATGTTTTTAAATGGCTTACTTCAGATTGTCAAAGATCCTATGACCATTTTATTATTGGTAGCATCAACCATTTATTTCATAAGCGGAAAAACATCTGATGGTATATTTTTAGCTGCAGCAATTATTTTGATAGCTGTAATTTCATCCTATCAAAAGGCTAGAAGTCACAACGCTTTAGAAAAATTGAAAGATTATACAAAACCCAAATGCAAAGTCATTAGAAACGGTACTGTAATCGAAATAAAAACAGAAGAATTAGTACTTGGCGATAGTTTATTGGTTGAAGAAGGAAATTCAATTGCAGCTGATGGAATCATTGAATCCTCTAATGATTTTTCAGTAAATGAATCCATACTTACAGGAGAATCAATGTCGGTTATAAAAGACAAATCGACAAAAGACAACACTATTTATCAAGGTACAACCGCAGCAAACGGACTAGCTATTGCAACCATTACTGCTATAGGCGGTGAAACCAAATTAGGTACCATAGGTAAAAGTCTAGAGGAAATCAAAGAAGAAAAAACACCTTTGGAAGTTCAGATTGGTAATTTTGTAAAAAAAATGGCTATTGCAGGAGCATTAATTTTTTTGATAGTTTGGATTATAAACTTTTCAAATTCTCATAATGTATTAGATAGTTTGCTCAAAGCATTAACCCTTGCTATGAGTGTTTTACCCGAGGAAATCCCAATTGCTTTTACCACATTTATGGCTCTTGGTGCTTGGCGAATGATGAAAAATGGAATTATTGTCAAGCAAATGAAGACTGTAGAAACATTAGGGAGTGCCACTGTAATTTGTATTGACAAAACAGGGACTATCACTGAAAACAAAATGAGTTTAACTAAAATATTTACGTTAAAATCTCAAAAAATTACGGATATAGACAATGAATTATCCGATGAAGAAAGAGCATTAATTGCCATCGCTATGTGGGCAAGTGAACCCACTCCGTTTGATCCCATGGAAATAGCATTACACGAGATCTACACGAAAGTTATTGCTACAGATCAAAGGCCTGGTTTTAAATTGATTCATGAATATCCGTTATCTGGTAAACCGCCCATGATGACACATATTTTTGAAAATAAAACCGGAGAAAAAATTATTGCAGCCAAAGGTGGTTCCGAAGCCATTATGGCTATTTCAAAACTATCTAAAAAGGAAAAAACTGCAATTTTAGAAGCAATAAAATCATTGTCAAGCGAAGGATATCGAATTTTAGCCGTGGGCGAAACTTTTTTTAATGGAAAAAAATATCCCAAAACACAACAAGAATTTACATTTGAATTCAAAGGATTAGTAGCCTTTTATGATCCGCCAAAGAAAAACAGCCATCTTGTATTGCGTCATTTTTACAAAGCAGGAATTAAAGTAAAAATTATTACTGGAGACAACGCCGAAACCACAGCTTCAATAGCCAAACAAATAGGTTTTATAGGCTATGAAAAAAGTATTTCGGGTGACGAATTAATGAAATTATCAGATAAAGAACTCAAAAAACAAGTTGTAGAAATTAATTTGTTTACCAGAATGTTCCCCGAAGCAAAGTTGAAAATTATAAATGCACTAAAATCGAATAAAGAAATCGTAGCTATGACTGGTGATGGTGTCAATGATGGTCCAGCACTCAAAGCTGCTCACATAGGAATTGCAATGGGCAAAAAAGGAACCGAAATTGCCAAACAGGCGGCATCATTAATTTTGATAAATGACGATTTAGCCAAAATGGTTGATGCTGTTGCCATGGGAAGGAAAATTTATACCAATTTAAAAAAAGCCATTCAATTTATAATTTCCATTCACATTCCAATTATTTTTACGGTGTTTATTCCGTTGGCATTGGGATGGGTTTATCCTAATATATTTTCGCCAATTCATATTATATTTTTAGAATTAGTAATGGGTCCAACATGCTCTATTGTGTATGAAAATGAGCCAATGGAGAAGAATACGATGACACAGAAACCAAGGCCTTTTACAAACACTTTTTTTAGTTGGAAGGAATTATCAACGAGTATAATTCAGGGTTTGGTAATAACATTAGGAACGTTATCAGTGTATCAGTTTGCAGTTTATCAGGGCTTTAATGAACACATTACACGAACAATGGTTTTTCTGGTTTTAGTTACATCAAATGTGTTTTTAACCTTAATTAACAGGTCGTTTTATTATTCCATTTTTACCACTTTGAGATATAAAAACAATTTAGTTTTTATAATTATAGGAACTACAATTGCTATTACCGGTTTGTTACTGTATCTAAAACCATTGACAGATTTTTTTCTATTTGAGCATTTAAATGTTTATCAGTTATCAATTGCTATTGTAGTTGGTAGTGCTTCTGTACTATGGTATGAGTTGGTCAAAATTTGGAAACGCAATAGCAATCATTTGTAAAGGAATGAATCCTATAGAAAAGTATCCTTTGCAAACTATTAAAAAAAAAATCAAAATAACACCGCTTACAATTGCTATAACACTTTTTATAGCATACCCTTTGCAATGACAGGGTGGTTAATGCCAGCTGTAGCTTCGTTGCAGCATCTAGTCTTTTTAGACAAAGCTACCAGCGAATTTACACTTCTTATAAGTACTGGTACTCCAAAGAAAAAGTTGTTTTACTATACTCTAAGTTCAGCTCTTTAAATTTGCCATTCCTAAAATTTAAAAAAAGTTTTATCTGAGTACTAATTTTTTTCGTAAGTTAGATATTGTATAAACATACTTAAAATGAAATATCTGTTTGCCCTTTTATCTGTAGTTGCCACCCAATTTTGTTTGGGACAAAAAACAATTCCAAAAGTTTTAGAAAAACTAAATAGTAAAACTGTCCCTTACATAACTGTAGAAGAATTTCAGACAAAAAAAGGGGTTGTTGTATTAGACAGTAGAGAAATAAGCGAATTTAATGTAAGTCATATTAAAGATGCGCTTTATGCAGGCTATAATAATTTCGATAAAAATAAAATTACTGCAGCAATACCTAATAAGAACGCCAACATAATTGTTTACTGTTCTATTGGAGTTCGCAGCGAGAAAATTGGAGAAAAACTACTTAAAATGGGCTATAAAAATGTGTACAATCTTTATGGTGGAATTTTTGAATGGAAAAATAATAATGGGAAAGTAATTGACAATAAAGGTTTCGAGACAGATAATGTGCATACATATAATAAAAGTTGGAGTAAATATTTGAAAAAAGGGATCAAGATTTATGAAAACTAAAACGAATTCTTAAATCAATAGTTGAACAATTCTTAAAAAAAAGTATTTTAACTAAAACCGATATATATAATTTATCGTATATAATAATAACTTATAGTTTAAACAAAATAAGAGCAACACTAATAAGAATTTGTGGAAGTATGAAACCAAAAAACACCAGTTGCTTAATTTTCTATACTATAATTTACAAGTATTAGTAATTAAGTTAAAAATAACATCACTGTATTAAAATGTATAAGTTTAATAATCACAACAGTTTGTTTCTAAAAAAATAAACAGCAAAGACTACTAATTTTCAATAAATAATTAACCAAATCAATAACCTTAAATCGTAAACCTATGAAAATGTTTTTCCTATCCTTATTATTACTACCATTTTTTTCTTGTGGAAAAAACAAAAAAAATCCAGAGGCCGTAAAATTTACTTATGAAAAAAGCACCACCACAGAAGCACCTGGCGTTAACCATGCAAGATGGAATGCATTATTACAAAAAAATGTTTTAAAGAACGGAAATGTAAATTATAGAGGTTTTCAAAAAGACAGTAAAGAACTAAAGGTATATTTAAACGATTTATCAAGTAATTCACCCACTAAAGCATGGTCAAGAAATGCGACTTTAGCATATTGGATAAACGCATATAATGCGTACACGGTGCAATTAATTTTAAACAACTACCCAGTTAAAAGCATTAAAGATATTGCTGATCCATGGGGCAAAAAATTTATTTCTATTGGTGCCAAAAAATACAGTTTAGAAGATATTGAAAATGACATACTGCGCAAGATGAATGAACCACGCATTCACTTTGCTATAAATTGTGCTTCGATTTCTTGTCCTGAATTATTAAATGAAGCTTTTACGGAATCAAAATTGGAAAAGCAATTGGTTTCAGTTACTAGAAATTTCATTACTGATAAATCTAAAAATTCCATTACGTCTAATAAAATTGAAGTATCAAAAATATTTGATTGGTTTGCTGCCGATTTTAAGACAAAAGGGGATGTAATAGATTTTTTAAACTTGTATAGTACTATTAAAATCAGTTCAAATGCAAAAATAAGTTACAAATATTACAATTGGAATCTTAATGACTAGCCTTTCTGCATAAATAATTTTTTAATTGCACGCACTTTTCAATCGAAATATCATTTAATCTAAAAATGGTGATGATACGAATTGAATATCTCGCTTTAGATTCCAATAATATTCAATTTTATGACTCATATTGTTGTCTTTCAATAAAAAATAAATTTTTCTTTTAAATTTTTTGCATTAATTGGTTTTTTTTTTAATTTAGGACTTGTCTTATAATTTTTAATAATTAGTACGACCTAGATAACAAAGAAGTGCAGTAAAACAAGACTTGGTGAGAACTTGTGAAATTTGTATCAAAAAAAAAGAATAACATTAATTGCTCTTTTCTTTATCGGACAAACATGTTTTTAAAACTTTTTTTTAAATATTATAAAGCGTAGTTAATTGAAAATCAATATTTTTTTAAAATTTTTAATTTTTTTTTAGATTTTCTAAAACCAAATCTATTTATCCCTCGTAAATGAATAAATAAGTTAAACAAATAACACTTAAACACTATGATTAAAAAACAATTACTATTAATTTTAGCAGTAACAACACTAGGATGTGTAAATACCGCTTTTTCGCAGAGCCCAATAAGTGGATTCATGCAAGGTAAAGGAAAAGGAAATGTTTCTCTTTCTTTAAGTTCAGAAAAGTATGATAAAGTGTACTTAGTACCACAAGAAACAAATGGTGTACCAATTTTTAACGAAGTAAAGTTAAACAGTACTAATTTGTATGCAACTTATGGTCTATCAGATCAATTAGATGTTGTAATGTCTTTACCGTACATTTCAGCTGAAGGGAATGCTTCACAAGAGCAATTAAACAACTTAAACTATTCAAACACTAGAAGTGGAGTTCAAGACGTATCTTTTTACTTGAAATACAATCCTTACTTCCACAATTTTGGTAAATCTAGCTTAAGATTGATTGGTGCGTTAGGATTAAAAACACCACTAGGAGACTACAAAGTTGATGAAGGATTGCAATCAATTATTGCAATTGGAAACAAAAGCACAACGGTTAGTGCACTTGGACTTGCTATGTTCAAAATGGACTCTGGAATTTTCGCTTCAGGACAAATTGGAGGAAATATAGCTTCAAATGATGTACCTAACTCGTACACATCAGAACTTAAATTAGGATACGCAGCTTCTAAATTTTATGGAGATGCTTACGTAGCAAATCAAACATCTACAAGTGGTGTAGATATTTTGGCAGAAGGTTTTCAAGGCTTTTTCCCAGCTACAAAAGTAAACTATACCAAAATAGGTTTAAACCTTTACACTCCTCTTTACAAAGATTTTGGATTAGCTGGAGGTGCTAGCACTTTAGTAGCAGGTAGAAATATCGGAAAAGCGACTGGATTTTATGGTGCACTAGTTTATAAATTTTAATTAACAACTCTAAATTAAGCAAATGAAAAATTCAAATATAAAAAGTGCTTTATTAGCCTTTACATTATTAGCAACGTTGGTATCCTGTGATAACGATTATGCTGATCAAAAACCAACGATAGCGAATATCGCTGTAACAAATTCAGCTTTCAGTACACTTGAGGCAGCAGCAATTCAAGGTGGAGTAGCGGTAGTATTAAGTAACAAAAATGCAGGAGATCCTTCAGGAAACTTTACTGTATTTGCACCTACAAATGATGCTTTTGCTAGATTAGGACTAGTTGATGCAGGTAGTTTAGGAGCATTAAATAATACGTTTTTAACGAACACATTATTATATCACGTTTCTAATGCGAACTTACCATCTAGCCAAATTATGGCAGGAGGAACTTCAGGATCAGCTTTGCAAGGTCTTACAAGACGTTTCATCAGTAGAGGAAATGATAAGTACATTAATGGTTCTAAGATTGTAATAACAGATGTTTCAGCAAGTAACGGAACTGTTCATGCGATTGATAAAGTAATGCTTGCTACTGGAGCTAATATTGTTGCATCTGCACAAGCTGTAGCGGGTGGTAGTGTATTCAAAAAGCCAGAACTAACATTTTTAGTGGCAGCAGTAGTAAGATCAGGATTAGCAGCTACTTTATCAGATCCTACTGCAAATTTTACGATATATGCACCAACAGACGCAGCGTTCATCGCAGCAGGATTTCCAAATGTAGCAGCAGTATCTGCAGCTAACCCGATGGATTTACAAGCTGTTTTATTAAACCATGCAGTAGTTAGGACAGGTACAATTAAAGGTAAATTCACATCAGAGCAAACAGATTTAACGGAAATGACTGCTGGTGGAGGAACACTAACGTACAGTGCTTTTGCGAATGGAACATTTACAGTGAAAAGTAATGGAACTGCAACTCCAGCCAACATGGTTATCCCAGATATTCAATGTACAAACGGTGTAGTTCACGTTATTGATAAAGTTTTAGTACCTTAATTGTATTTTGTAAACTAATACAAAATTCCTTTATGGTAAAACAAAGTAACAGTTGTAAAATTAGTTTTGCAACTGTTATTTTTTTAAAAGTTGTAATTAAGAAAATAATTAGGTTGAAATACTTTTAAACAAAATCAATCATTTTTATCGAAAATATTCTATTTTTAAAAGAAATTAAAAAGCATTTTTTAAATCACAACAAGCATATTCATTTTATATGGAACATATTGTCATCATTGGTAACGGAATTGCTGGAGTTACACTGGCACGTCACATTAGAAAAAAAAGTAATTCAGAGATTACGATCATCTCCTCTGAAAATAAATTTTTCTTTTCTAGAACTGCATTGATGTATGTTTTTATGGGACATATGAAATTTGAGCATACACAACCGTATGAAGATCAATTTTGGAAAAAAAACAAAATTAATCTTATCGAAGGATATGTCACTTCCGTAGAACCAGATTTAAAAGCTATCGTTTTAAACGGTAATGAAAAAATAGGATATGATAAATTAGTGCTAGCAACAGGATCAGTCCCAAATAAAAATGGATGGCCAGGGCAGGATTTACAAGGCGTAACAGGATTTTATCATAAACAAGATCTAGAAGCATTAGAAAAATGGGCACCTACAAAGAAACATGCTGTAATAGTAGGCGGAGGATTGATTGGTATTGAGTTAGCCGAAATGTTACGATCTCGAAATATTCAAGTTACTTTCTTGGTTCGTGAAAAAACATTTTGGGGTGGAGTTTTGCCTTTCGGCGAAAGCCAAATGATCAACCGCCATATAGCAGAACACCATATCGATTTAAAATTAGAAACAAATTTAGTTGAAATTATTTCCGATGAGAACGGCCATGTTAAAGCTGTTGTTACCGATAAAGGTGAAACTATAAATTGTGAATTGGTAGGATTAACAACCGGTGTTTCGCCAAATATTGATTTTCTTAAAAATTCTGGAATCGAATTAGGAAAAGGAATCAAAGTGAATCAATTTCTGGAAACGAGTGTTCAAAATATTTACGCGATTGGCGATTGTGCTGAGCAACGTGAAGCAATAGGATTGAGACGACCTGTTGAAGCTGTTTGGTACACTGGGCGCATGATGGGAGAAGTGTTAGCACAAACATTAACGGGAAACCCTACAGCATACAAGCCTGGGAACTGGTTCAATTCAGCAAAATTTTTAGACATTGAATATCAAACGTATGGATGGGTATGGGCTACAGCCAAAGAAAATGAAGTTCATTTTTACTGGGAACATGCTGCAGGAAAAAAAGCAGTCCGCATTTCATTTGATAGGGAAAGTAGAATTTTTTTAGGCATAAATACCTTCGGAATACGCATGCGTCATGAATTTTTTGACACCGTTTTAAATAATAAGGAATCGGTAGATTATGTTATTCGAAATTTATCAAAAGCTAATTTTGATCCTGAATTATTTACTTCGCACAACCACGAAATTCAAAAACAATTTAATAATCAATTTGCTACCGTACAATAATATGAGCCAATCAAGTAAAAATATATCGATCGCTTCTCATGAAAACATACAAATGGATGTTGTTCAAAAATTAAGCATTACACTTGGATTAATTGGTCTGTTTATTATGGCACTTGCTTTATTCAACGTATCATTTCCTAATAAAGAGATGTGGCTTACAGGATCAATTCTGGCGGTATTAACTGGAATTATTATTTATGCAAATAGAACGTATCTCAACCAACCTGAAGGCATAAAAAACAACGGTGTTTGGCATCAAAGCCTTACTAGTAAAGGGAGTTGGGCCTGGATGATTGGAATTGTATTGACGGCATTCTACATTGCTTTATATTGGTTTCCCCAATACTTGGGACTCAATCAAAGTGGTGGATTAAATACAGGTATAGTTGGTTTTTTTGACCCTTTAAGTTTTGTATTAAATGGAAAAGCAGCCAGTCAATGGTTTGTATACGGAACACTATATACAGTAGCAATTTTAGGCTTGGGATATAAATTTATTCTAAAATACCGCCACAATAAATACCAATTAGTGCGTACAATTTCTGTGATGTTTTTTCAATTGGGATTTGCATTTTTAATTCCTGAAATTTTAGAAAAATTAAATCCTGAGAAAGCTTATTTTGCAAAAGATCTTAAAAATATGTGGCCTCTTAATTATTATTTCTTCAATGATTGGCATTTAAAAAATATGCTTGAAGGAGGGAATTTAGGGATGTTCATGCTGATTTTTGGTATTGCTATGATTTTTATTATCTCTCCAATTCTTACCTATTTTTATGGAAAGCGTTGGTATTGCTCATGGGTTTGCGGTTGTGGTGGCCTTGCTGAAACAGCGGGAGATAGTTTTAGACATTTGTCTAGTAAAACTGAAATCTCATGGAAAATAGAGCGCTGGATGATACACACGATATTAGTTTTTTCTTTTGTTATTACTATTGCAGTAATTTTTACTTTTTTATCCAATAATCCTGGAATGAGTTTTATAACAAAAGATCAATTTACGGTAGGAATTGTATTGTTTTTGGCCGTATTTACATCGCTTTTGTATATTTTCAAAAGAAAAGATATGGATACAGATGCTATTTACACGATGGTTTCATTAGTAGTCATAATTATTATATCTTTGCTGCTAAATTATTTTTCTGGTAATCAAAATATTCTGTTTTTTGACAGTAATTCATTGAGAGAATGGTACGGTTTTGCAATTGGTTCAGCATTTAGTGGCGTAATTGGCGTTGGATTTTACCCCATTTTAGGCAACCGTGTTTGGTGCCGATTTGGTTGTCCAATGGCGGCAATTTTAGGATTGCAACAACGACTGTTTTCAAGATTTAGAATTACAACAAATGGCGGGCAGTGTATCTCTTGTGGGAACTGTTCTACCTACTGCGAAATGGGAATTGATGTCCGCAGTTATGCACAAAAAGGAGAAAATATTGTTCGTTCTTCTTGTGTAGGATGCGGAGTTTGTTCAGCAGTTTGTCCGCGTGGAGTATTAAAATTAGAAAATGACACGCCTGCAGGCAGAATCAATTCTAATGAGATTTTACTAGGAAATGATTTTAAATTAATGGATTTAATAACCAATAAATAAAAATGAATTTCAAATGAAAAAGATTGTATTAACACTTTGTTTTTTAGGCTTAACTTTAATTTCAAAGGCTCAAACTACAGAATTATTTTTTGAACAAGCTACAGAGTTTTTAAAGAAAAATGTGTCAGCAGATGGAAAAGTTGATTATTTTAAAATCAAAAAAAGTCCTGGAGAATTAATTTACATTTTAGATAATATTGCAAAACTTGATACTAAGTTTAGCGATAAAAAAGTTGCAAAAGCATTTTGGATTAACGTTTATAATCTTCAAGTGATTAAAGGTGTTGTTGATAAATTTCCAATAGCATCTGTTGAAACAATACCTGGTTTTTTTACTGTTAACACATTTGTGGTAGGAAAACAAGAATTAACTCTTGATGATATTGAAAATGTAATCTTAAGAGACTTGTTTTTTGATCCAGCGATACACTTTGCTTTGTCAAGTGCAGCAAATGGAGGAGCTCCACTTTTGAATACTGCTTATTTACCAGGTACAATTGACGAGCAGATTAAATCTCGTGCAACTCTTGTCATAAATTCTAAAAATTACTTTTTTATAAATAAAGATACTAAAGTGATAGAATTGTCAAAGATATTTGAATGGTACAAGAAAGATTTTGCTGTAAACTATTTTAATGAAATCGATTTTATCAATCTTTTTTTAGAAAAAAAAGTAGACAATAAACTAACCGTTCAAACGTATGATTTTGATTGGTCATTAAATAAAATATAATTACTTTTTATAAAATAGAGTAAGGTTACCAAAAAATTAACAAAATGATTAAGTCCGCTTTTATAATAATTTTTCTCTGTTTTATTTCTGCTTCAGGACCAAAAACGTACGTGAAAAATTATTATAAAAATGGTAAAATGAAGTCTGAGGGATGGCTTCAACAAAATCAAAAAGTTGATTATTGGTTCTTTTACAATGAAAATGGGAGTAAAAAAGAAGAGGGTCATTTTGCAGAAAACAAAAAAATAGAGTGGTGGTTGTTCTACTCTAGTAAAGGTGAAATAGTAAAAAAAATTGAATTTAAAAATAATGTAGAAGATGGACTTTGTATTTTCTATAAAAATGGTAAAATAATAAAAGCCGCGCGCTACAAAGCAGGATTAAAAATAAAAGAGTGGAATTCAATTTCGGCATATAAAAGTGACAATCCCTGACAAATAATAATGAATATAATAAAAGTAATTATTCCAGCATACAATGAGGAAAAAGCGATAGCAAATGTTATTAATGAGATTCCTAACTATGTATCTGAAATTATTGTAATTAGTAATAAATCAACAGATAATACAATTGCAGTAGCTCAAAATGCTGGAGCCACTGTATTATCTGAAAATAATAAGGGATATGGTTATGCCTGTTTAAAAGGCCTTGATTATATTGCTCAGCAAGAAGTTAAACCTACCATTGTCGTTTTTTTGGACGGTGATTACTCTGACTATCCTGAAGAATTGACCAAACTAATAGATCCTATACTCACCAATACGGTTGATTTTGTTATAGGTGCAAGAGTCCCTGAATTAAGGGAAACCGGCTCAATGACTCCACAACAAATTTTTGGAAATAAATTAGCTACTGTATTGATGAAACTTTTTTTTGGTTCAAAGTTTACAGATTTAGGACCTTTCCGAGCCATAAAATACACTACTCTTGTTGATCTTGAAATGCAAGATAAAACATATGGTTGGACAGTAGAAATGCAATTAAAAGTTTTACGCAAACGTATTTCATATAAGGAGATCCCAGTTCGATATAAAAATCGGATTGGTGTATCAAAAGTATCAGGAACTGTAAAAGGTACTATCATGGCTGGAATTAAAATTATTGGTTGGATTTTTAAATACGCTTTCAAATAATATGCTGCAACTTTCTTATATCATTCTTACCATATATTGCTTGTCTATATTATTGCTTTTTTTTTATGGTTTTTCGCAACTTAATTTGTTGATTAATTATTTAAAAAATCAAAAAAAAATTGACAAATCGATACAATTTGATTTTACAATATCTTCGGAGATCCCAATAGTTACGATTCAATTACCTATCTATAATGAAAAGTATGTTGTCGAAAGATTGCTTATTACTATTGCAGAACTGGATTATCCAAAAGATAAATTAGAAATTCAAGTTTTAGACGATAGTACTGATGAAAGTATAATTGACACCAAAAAAATAGTTGATCGTTTAGCTTCGGAAGGGTTAGATATAAAACTGATTACAAGGTCTAATCGTATCGGTTTTAAAGCGGGAGCCTTGAAAGAGGGTTTAGTATCTGCAAAAGGCGAATTCATTGCTGTTTTTGATGCTGATTTTGTTCCGCAGAAAGAATGGTTGCTACAAACTATTCCTTACTTTAAAGATGAATTGATTGGTGTAGTACAAACGCGCTGGGGACATTTAAATAGAAATTATTCTATATTGACCAAAATTCAAGCCTTTGCATTAGATGCTCATTTTATATTAGAACAAGTAGGAAGAAATTCACAATCGCACTTTATCAATTTTAATGGAACTGCAGGAGTATGGCGCAAAGCATGCATCATTGATGCAGGAAATTGGGAAAGTGATACTTTAACCGAAGATTTAGATCTGAGTTATAGAGCACAACTCAAAAAATGGAAATTTAAATATTTGATCGATGTAGTAACTCCGGCTGAATTACCTGTTATTATCAGTGCAGCTCGTTCACAGCAATTTCGTTGGAATAAAGGAGGTGCTGAGAATTTTAGAAAAATGAACTGGCGTGTCATCACTTCAAAAAATATTTCGGTTAAAACAAAAATTCATGGTCTATTGCATTTACTCAATAGTTCAATGTTTTTGTTTATATTTTTAATGGCAGTATTGAGTGTTCCAGTTGTATTCATTAAAAATAAATATCCACAATTAGCCCTTTTCTTTGATATATTGGCACTTTTTGTTTTTACCTCGCTAATATTTTTTACATGTTATTGGTTTACTTTCAAAAAAATTAACGGCGGAGGAATTACTAATTTTTTAAAGTATATTGGTTTGTTTTTTACTTTTTACAGTATTGCTATGGGTTTTTCATTTCATAACACCGTGGCAGTTTTAGAGGGTCTTTGGGGTAAAAAAAGTGAGTTTATCCGAACACCAAAATTCAATATCGAAAGTTTAAAAGATAAATGGAAACAGAATACGTACATCTCCAAAAAAGTATCTAAAAATATTATTATAGAGGGATTACTTTTAATTTATTTTCTTTTTGGAATCTATAGTGGTATTCGCTTGAATGATTATGGTTTGTTACCATTTCATTTGATGCTTTCCATTGGATATGGATATGTTTTCGTTAAATCAATACAAATTACTGACTAATTTTATAGATCTTTTAGACAAAACAATAAAATTCAGGGAGTTTACATTTTTAAAATAAAAAAATATTTTAGTAGATTCTATTAAATTATTGATATCTATTTAGTTTAATAAGATTCAATTTTGATGTTTTATTTTCTTGAAGTTGATCAATAGTAAAATTAATCAATTCATTTTGTGCCATGAATTTAATCCTTTCTTTTATGTAAATTTATGATTCTTACAAATTCAATGAAACAGACCAGCAATGCAACTAAAACGTATGTTTTATGCAGCGTATTTTTGTATGCTCATACGGCTTACTTTTTAGAAAGAACTGATTTTCTTGCCTTATTATTTTCTTTTGGACTACTCTTTTTTTTTACTTACAAAATTATCCAAACAGAAAAGAATAGTTTTAATTTCTTAATTTTAATTTCGGTACTGTTTCGATTACTTTTTATTTTTAGTTTACCCAATTTATCACAAGATTTTTATCGTTTTATTTGGGATGGACGCCTTATTTTATTAGGTCTAAATCCATTTACAAACCTTCCAAATGATTTAATTTTAGATCCAAATTTCACACTTTCACAAGCACATGAATTAGTAGGAGCAATGGGCAATTTAAGTGCATCTCATTTTTCTAATTATCCACCTGTCAATCAATTATTCTTTGTATTAGCTGGTTTTTTTAGTAATCATTCTATTCTTGGTGGAACAATAGTTTTGAGAACAATCATCATTGCTGCCGACTTTGGAACTTTGTATTTTGGCAGCAAATTATTAGAAAAGTTAGGATTAGAAAGACACCGCATATTTTGGTTTTTATTAAATCCGTTGGTAATTATAGAACTTACTGGTAATTTGCATTTTGAAGGTGTAATGCTCTTCTTTTTTATTTGGAGTCTTTATTTATTGCAGAATAACAAATGGAGGGAAGCCGCTGTGATTTTGGCATTATCTATTGCTACAAAACTATTGCCATTACTGTTATTGCCTTTGTTTTTTCAAAAATTAGGATGGAAAAAAAGTTTTGCTTTTTACGGAATCATAATCGGAATAAATATTTTGCTTTTTGTACCATTTTTTTCTGCTGAATTGATTTCAAATTATTCTAAAACAATTGGTTTGTGGTTTACCAATTTTGAATTTAATGCTAGTATTTATTATATTATTAGATCCATTGGTTATTATTTTAAAGGGTACAATATTATTCAAAGTACTGGTCAAGTAATTCCAGTTTTGATGATTGTTTTTATTGTATTTCAGTCCTTTTTTGGAAAAAATAAGACAACGTTAAATTTGTTTCAAAGTTTTTTACTGGTGTTAAGCATTTACTTTTTTACGGCTACAACGGTACACCCTTGGTACATTATTAATCTTGTGTTAATTAGTGTTTTTACAAATTTTAAATTTCCAATTGTCTGGAGTTTGATGGTTGTTGTTAGCTATTACACGTATTCTAATCCTGCATTTAAAGAAAATTTAGGGCTAATTGCCATAGAATATATTGTTGTCGCTTTGGTGCTATTTAATGAGATGAAGAAAACGCCGTTTAAAATTTTCAGCATATTTGGAACTAGAATTAAAAGTAATGAACGTACTGGCGTCAATAAAGGAGCGTAAACAAAACACTTTTAAGGAATAGAGCAACCATCACATTAATGCGGTATCTTTAAGATCTTATGCTTTCATAAATATAGAGAGAACCTCAGTTTACGATAATAACCAAGAGCAAACGTGGGGCGAAAGGACGGAAGGAATTATTGCCAGCAATGCAATTGCGCAGGATTATTAAATGACTGTCATGTTAAAACTACATCTTTGGGTTAATGATGGTTTTTAAACTGGAAATTTAGATTTTTTAAACCTGCTTTGGCAATACTAAAAAAATGGTTTTATAATCTTTGATAAAAAATCTTAAGTACTTAAAAACAAACTTAGCCAAACAATTTTTATTATAATTGTAAACGACGATTTCTCCTCATTTAAATATAAAAAAACGCACTCGAATACGAGTGCGTTTCAATAATTTAGTATTTGAATTCTATTTTTATTGATCAATAGATCCTAGAACACGTTTCATAAAACTGTTTAAAGCTTCTTTTTTGTCGGTTCCAGTTTTAACCAATTTATTCACTTCTAGAGCGCCATACATATTCGAAATTAATTCTCCAATAACATCTAATTCTTCGTCTTTTAGTGATGCAATTTCAGTCATTGCCTCTAAAACTTCGATTGTTTCAATGATGTAATCTTCGTCGTTTTCTTCGATAAACTGCGTTAAATGTTTGATTACAGGTAATTTCATTATTTAATTGTTTATTTGGTTATTCGCTGAAATGTTTGTTTAAAAAGAGAATCGTTACTTTAAACGAATTAGTAAAGGAATAAAATTAAACGATTTCATTTACCAATTCAATTAGCACTTCTTGTTTATTAGTTTGTGTTTCATTAACCAATTTACCATTCACAAAAGTGGCAAAAGTTGGTAAATTGCTCACATTAGCTAATTTTCTTGATTCAGGAAAGTTTTCTGCATCAACAAGTGCAAAAGTAATTGTTTCGTTTTCTGAAGCTAATTTTTTGAACTTTGGTTTCATAATACGGCAGTTGCCACACCATGATGCCGAAAATTGAACCACTACTTTTTCTTCTTTTGCAATTAAATCTTGTAACGTATCGTCGGTTAATTCGATTAACATATTTTTTAATTTTAAAAATTCAATAGCAATAATCAGTTTGTAGTATTGAAATTGATTATTATTGCTATCGAAGTTGTTATTTTTTTAGTTTAAACTTAAGTATTCAGCAGTACTCACTCTATCAGCACTCATAGCTTCTTTTCCAGCTTCCCAGTTTGCAGGACAAACTTCTCCTTTTTCTTGAATGTGTGTGTACGCATCAACCATACGTAAATACTCGTTTACGTTACGACCAAGTGGCATATCGTTTACACTTTCGTGGAAAATTTTTCCAGTTTCGTCAATAAGGTAAGTCGCTCTGAAAGTTACATTAGAACCTTCAATAATTACAGAATCAGTTTCTTCAGAATATTCAGTTGAATCGATATCAAGAATTCCTAAGATGTTAGATAAGTTTCTGTTAGTATCAGCTAGAATTGGATACGTAACACCTTCAATTCCACCATTATTTTTTGGAGTATTTAACCAAGCGAAATGCACTTCGTTAGTGTCACAAGAGGCACCAATTACTAGTGTATTTCTTTTTTCGAATTCTGGTAAAGCAGCTTGAAAAGCATGTAATTCAGTTGGGCATACGAATGTAAAATCTTTTGGGTACCAAAACAAAAGTACTTTTTTGTTGTTATTTACAGCTTCTTCGAAAATGTTAATTTTTAAATTATCACCCATTTCAGAGATAGCGTCTACTGCAATACTTGGAAATTTTTTACCTACTAATGACATTTTATTTACTTTTTAAGTTATTTTTTGATGGTGCAAAAGTAGGTATACAAAAGATGAATTAAATTAGTATTTGATTATAAATACTTATTTCAAAATAGGAAGTTACTATACTATGATTTTTAAACTATCACTTATAAGTAGTTAACCACAACAGGCAGAGTTCCTTCACATTTTATGTTTTCCAAAAGTTGCTCTGCTGCGGCTTCTTGAAATTCTGGAAAATCTTGATATACTTGTACAATTCCTGATATTTTATTGAGATTTGGTATGATTTGTAGAACGTATGGATTCCCAAAAACATACAAAATACATTTTTTAGTACTAAATAAATTGCCTAAAAATTGAAGAACTGCATCATCAATATCAAAATTATTTAATGGTTTAGCCTTTGGAACAAATAAAGAAATGACTAGTGTGTCAAATCTAGCTAGGCTTTGTTCTAGTTCCTCTAGAGTGGTAGTTCCTCCACTTTCATAACTGAATTCAGGAGAAGGTAAAGCAGCAGATAAGACTTTAAAAAATGTTGTATCAGTGCTGTTGTAGATGCTTAATTTTGCTAAATCTTCTCTATTTTTCGCATCAAAAACAGTCACCGTATTGTGGTTGTCTTTGATTTTAGTTATACTGTTTTGAGCAATTTTAAAATTTAATTTTGAAGTAGTTTCAAAATCAAAGCCATTCTTGGAAAGGTTTGGTAAAATTAGATTTCCATCTGTAATTCTGGCTTTCTGCTTGCATTTCCAAATGCGTTGAAAACTAGCTTCAATTCGCTCAGGAGTGGCATTTTTTAAAATTTCATGGATTCCTTCGGGCACGTTTTCGGCAAAACACAATACATCGTTGCCAGCATTGAAAGCTTCCCATTCCAATTGTCCTTTTTGATCGTATACTTTAGAAACGCTGTGCATGTTCAATGCATCCGAAATCACTAAGCCATCGTATCCTAATTGCTTTCGCAAAAGGGTTTCAATAACAGATTTTGACAAAGTTGCCGAAGTGTCTTTTCCTTCATTCAAAGCGGGAACGGCCAAATGACCAATCATAATCGAATCGACATTATTTTCGATTCCTTTTATGAAAGGAACCAATTCATTGGTTAGTAATTCGTCCATTGTTTCTTTTAAAACCGGTAATCCTAAATGCGAATCGACATTTGTATTGCCGTGTCCGGGAAAATGTTTCAGACAACCTAGAATTCCAACATCATTCATTCCTCTGAGGTATTCCAGAGCAAAATCACTCACTTTTTCTTTGTTTTGTCCAAAAGAACGGTACCCAATAACTGGATTATTCGGATTGTTATTGATGTCCGCTAAAGGCGCTAAATTATAATGAATCCCTACTGATTTTAAGTCTAAACCTATTTGTTTTCCCACTTCATAAACCAAATGTTTTTCACTGTCAGGCAAAGCACCAAGCGTAATGGCATACGGATATTGCGGTGTTTTTTCGACACGCATGGCTAAACCCCATTCGGCGTCAATAATCATTAATAATGGAGTAGGAGCACAAGTTTGGTATCGAATGATGAGTTCTTTTAAACGTTGACAACTATCGTCATTGAATACTATTTTTTTCTTGGTTTCATAATTGGTAGCTGCACTGGCCCGACTATGAAAAAAAGTCAATCCGCCTATATTGTATTCTTTAATCAAGTGTTCCATAGCTTGAATGTTTTCTTCGGTATCGTTGATGAAAACAGCAGGAAAGAAAAATTGTCCTATTTTTTGTTCTAAAGTCATTTTGAAAGGAATATTATACTAATTTTCAACATTTAAGTCCTGTAAGTCAAATTATACGCATACATAATTTTGTAAAAGAGTTGTAAAAAACACTTAGTTTATGAGAAAATTACTGAAACAAACTCATATGACTTATATGTTAAAAAAAAGCTAGTTTGTTTTTTCTTGTTCTGATTTTTTACCAAAATCGGCTGGAAAAATCAAAAAGCGAGATAAAATTAATCCTGGAATGGTTGCCAAAAGCACCCAAATAAAGAAATTTCCATACCCCAGATATTCTTGAATATAACCGCTCAACATTCCCGGAAGCATCATTCCTAAAGCCATAAATCCGGTTGCGATAGAGTAATGAGACGTTTTTGATTCTCCATCGGCCACATAAATTAAATACATCATGAAAGCGGCAAAACCAAAACCGTAACCAAACTGTTCCGCAATTACTGTTGCATAAATATAGAAAACGGAACCGGGGTGAAAATGAGATAGCAAAATGAATCCTATAATGGGCAAGTGCATTGCTAAAATCATAGGTAACATCCATTTTCCTAATCCATCTCTGGAAATGACAATACCTCCTAAAATACCACCTATGGTTAGAGCAAGCACACCAAAGGTTCCATAAATAACGCCAACATCTTGTGTGGTTAAACCCATTCCGCCAGCAGTTATTGGATCTATTAAGAAAGGAGTCAGCATTTTTAATAATTGCGATTCCCCTAATCTAAATAATAGAATAAAAGCCAAAACTAAACCAATTTGTTTCTTTTGAAAGAAGGTAGCAAAAACGGCTCCGAAGCTCTTATCTGAAGTTGATTTTGCTATTGTTACTGCGTTATTTACTTCGATTTTTGGAGTTGAAAAATAATTGTAAACCGTAATTAGCGTCATTATTAATCCAACAACAATCATGGTGTATGACCAAGCCTGTTGTTTATCGCCATATTCTTGTTCAAGATAACCAGCAATAACAACGATTAGTCCGTTTCCTGTAAGCATCGAAAGTCTGTAAAATGTACTTCTGATTCCAAGAAAAAAAGATTGTTGGTCTTTTTCTAAAACCAATAAATAAAATCCGTCACTAGCCACATCATTAGACGCTGAAGCAAACGCGGCAACCCAAAAAACAGCCAAACTTATTACAAAAAAGTTGCTCAAAGGAATCGTTAAACCAACAATTAAAAAAGCAAGTGAAATTAGCAATTGCATGCTTAAAAACCATTTTCTTTTAGTTGAATACAAATCAATAAACGGACTCCATAAAGGTTTGATTACCCAAGGTAAATACAATAAGCTGGTGTATATGCCAATATCTTCATTGTTGATGCCTAAATTTTTATACATAAGGACCGATACCGAAATAATGATAGCATACGGCAAACCAGATGCAAAGTTTAAAACCGGAATCCAATACCAAGGACTATTGTCTGTTTTCATTTGAAGCGTTTTATATTCGGTTAAATTTTATAGTGTAAAATGCACTAAAGTTGGGTCACTTTCATTACCATAAAAATCAATGAATGTAATGGCACAGGTAGTATTCTTGTCTAGTTTGTACGTAGGGATTACCACTTCTACCGTATCAGTGTTTTCCTTAAAGGCTATTTTATCAATAATATGGCTGGGATCGTTTACATCAATCTTTGAATTAAATTTAGAACCATATACCATCACGTAGCGCACCTTGCTGAGTAGAGGGTAAGTTACATTAAATCGGGATGAAATTGGATCTGTCAAAATCGAATTTACAGTGGGGATGATCGTTATTTTTTTGACATTATTTGGCACGACCGTTGGTAGCGCTGGATATTTGTATTGGTTTTCAGAAAGTAATTTAGTAACACTTTGATTCTTATTTACGAATGATTTAGCACTAAAAAAAGCATTGCCTTGAACGTTTTTGTAGGATCTGGTTAAGTCAATTTGGTTCGGGATTTCACTGGGGTTATTCCATCTTTTATCAGAATCAGCGTTGATTTTATAACTTCCGTTTCCGATGTAAATTGCGGTATTAGTCGAATTTTCGGACCACCAACGCAATAATTTTGAATAGGATGCTTTAGGATGATCCATGCTCCAATACAATTGTGGAACGAGGTAATCAATCCATTTGTTTTCCATCCAAGCGATAGGATCTGCAAACAAATCGTCATAATTAGTTTGTCCTGCTTCAGTATCAGAACCTTTTGGATCTACTGATTTGTTGCGCCACACACCAAATGGGCTAATTCCAAATTGTACCCAAGGTTTTATATTTTTGATCGAAACTGAAACTTCTTTAACAAAAGTATTTACATTAGAACGGCGCCAATCTTCAATACTCATCCCATTACCATATTTCTCGTAGGCAGCAGTGTCATTAAACTTTTCGCCGGCAACTTTATAAGGATAAAAATAGTCATCAAAATGTACCGCATCGATATCGTAGTTTTGAACTACTTCGTTAACAATATTCAGTAAATGTTTTTGAACTTCAGGCAAGGCAGGATTATAATAGTATTTTCCACCATATTTAATCATCCATTCCGGATGTTTGTAATAATCATGTTCGGGACTTAAAATAGCTGTATTGTAGTCCATCGTAGCGCGGTACGGATTCATCCAGGCGTGAAATTCAAAACCACGCGCATGCGTTTCCGCAATCATCCAAGCCAACGTGTCGTAATACGGTTGCGGAGCTTGGCCTTCTTTTCCAGTCAAAAAACGAGACCATGGTGCTAATTTGGTGGGATAAAAAGCATCACCAACGCTTCTTATTTGAACAATTACCGCGTTGTAATTTAGTTTTTTATAAGTATCCAAGATCTCCAAATAATCTGCCTTTTGTTTGGCAACATCATCTTTACTGGTTTTTGGCCAGTCAATATTGACCACAGTAGCAATCCAAACGGCTCTAAATTCATTTTTAGGATTAGGTGTTAAAACTTGTGCTTTACTATTCCAAAAGGCAAAGAAAAGAAATGCAAAAAGTAAAAAGGGATGCTTATAATTTTTCATGAAAGTCATTTTATATAAAGTATTCAAAAATAGTTTTTTTAGTGAAAATGATGTGACAAATTGATTTTAAAATTCAACTTATTTTGATTAGTCAATTTCTTTGCCAATTTTTATATTAGTTTCCATGTCTGGTATTCTATAAAGTAAACATCGGAGGTTATTTTTTTCTCTTTTTCTTATTTGATTTCGGTACATGTGATATGGTATATATTTATATTTGTGAAATCTAAAGTTATCTTATTACCCATGTCCAACTTGACTCCATTAAAAGATTTAGCTGCATCATTAGAAGGAACTCTTTTATATGATGACCTTCATAAAACACTGTATGCCACAGATGCGTCTGCGTATCGAATTATGCCAGTTGCTGTAGCAATTCCAAAATCAGATGAGGATATTGTCAAAATTATTCGCTTTGCAGCAAAAAATAAGATTTCTATCACACCTAGAACTGCAGGAACTTCCTTGGCAGGACAAACAGTAGGTTCTGGAATAATTGTAGATGTGTCGAAACATTTTACTAAAATTATCACTTTTGATTCCGTAAAAAAAACAGTTACAGTACAGCCAGGCGTGATTCGGGACGAGCTGAATTTATATTTAAAAGAACACGGATTGTTTTTCGGACCCAATACTTCGACCTCAAACCGCTGTATGATAGGAGGAATGGTAGGCAATAATTCGTCTGGTACCACATCGATACGCTATGGCGTTACCCGAGATAAAATAGTGGAAATCAAAGCGGTTTTGAGTGATGGAAGCTTAGCAATATTTAAAGAAATAACTTCTGCTGAATTCATTGAAAAAACAAAAGGGAACACGCTCGAAAGTTCGATCTACAGGACCATTTATGAGGAACTTTCGAATATTGAAAACCAAAAGGAGATTATCAAGGAATTTCCGAAACCAGAAATCCACAGACGAAATACAGGCTATGCAATAGATTTAGTATTGAAATCGGAACTTTTTGGAGGAACCGAAAACACTATAAATTTAGGAAAACTCCTTTGCGGAAGCGAAGGAACGCTTGCTTTTACCACTGAAATTACCTTGAAAGTAGATCACCTACCACCAACGTATAATGTTATGGTTGTGGCTCATTTTCATACCATTCAGGAAAGTTTAGAAGCTGTTGTAACCGCGATGAAACATCATTTGTACACCTGCGAAATGATGGATGACACGATATTGAATTGTACCAAAACAAACAGAGAGCAAGCCAAAAACAGATTTTTTATTCAAGGGGAACCCAAAGCGGTTATTATGCTCGAAGTGGCGTCGCATAACAGTATGGAAGATGCTGAATTACAAGCTAATGATTTGATTGCTGACTTGGAAAGAAATAATTTTGGGTATGCTTTACCAAAAATTTACGGAGCAGATATTGATAAAATAAATGAATTGCGAAAAGCAGGTCTCGGACTTCTAGGAAGTATTGTTGGTGATGATAAAGCCGCAGATTCTATTGAGGATACCGCTGTTGAGTTGAGCGATTTACCTAATTATATTGCAGAATTCTCCGCTATGATGGAGCGTCACGGACAGAGTGCCATATATTATGCACATGCTGGTGCCGGAGAAATTCACTTGCGACCAGTTTTAAATTTGAAGACTAAAGAAGGATTACATCAATTTAGAAACATCGCAACCGAAGTGGCTATTTTGGTAAAAAAATACAGAGGATCCTTGAGTGGGGAGCACGGCGACGGAATTGTACGAGGCGAGTTTTTACCTTTTATGATTGGGCAACAGAATTATGAATTGTTAAAAAGAATTAAACTTGCCTTTGATCCCAACACCATTTTGAATGTAGGTAAAGTTGTAAACGCTTTCAAAATGGATGAAAACCTTCGGGTGGAAGCGGGCAGAGTGGAACCGGATATACAAACAATTCAGGATTTCTCGGATAGTATGGGAATTTTGCGTGCTGCGGAAAAATGCAATGGTTCTGGTGATTGCAGAAAATTACCTTCGGCTGGTGGTACTTTGTGTCCCAGTTACCGTGCCACCCGAAATGAAAAGGACACCACGCGTGCTAGAGCCAATGCGTTGCGAGAATATCTGACGCATTCAGAAAAAGACAATAAATTTGACCACGAAGAATTGTATGAAGTATTTGAATTGTGTGTAAGTTGCAAAGCGTGCGCCAGCGAATGTCCCAGTAATGTGGATATAGCAGCAATGAAATCGGAGTTTTTATACCAATATCAAAAAGCAAATGGGTTTTCATGGCGCAATAAAGTGTTTGCTTTTAATGCCAAACTGAATGGACTGGGAAGTATTACTCCAAAGATTACTAATTTCATGGTGAACTTGCCTTTGGTAAAAAAAAGCATGGGGATTGCTCCTAAAAGAGAAGTGCCTCTTTTGGCTCCAATTACTTTTAGAAAATGGTATGAAAAAAATTGGAATCAGGCGCCAAGTGATTCTTTTATCAACGGAAAAGTTTGTTTGTTTAGTGATGAGTTCACTAATTATTATGATGTTTCAGTAGGAATTGATGCGTATGAGTTATTGACAGCGTTAGGATATGAAGTAATTCTGGTAGATCATGAAGAAAGCGGAAGAGCTTTTATATCCAAAGGTTTTCTGGAAGAAGCAAAAGCAATTGCCAATACAAATGTGGGTATTTTTTCAGATTATATTACTGCTGATTTTCCTTTGATAGGAATAGAACCTTCGGCAATATTGACCTTTAGAGACGAATACATTCGATTGGTGGATGATACAGAAAGTGCTAAAAAATTAGCTAAAAATGTGTTTACGATTGAAGAGTTTTTCAAAAATGAGATTGCAAAAGGTAAAATTCATGCAGAACAATTTTCTGCGGAGGAAAAAACTATTAAAATTCACGGACATTGCCACCAAAAGTCATTGAGTACCATGGAAGCGACTTTTGCGATGTTGAATGTACCGAAAAACAGTTCGGTTACTATTTACAATTCGGGTTGTTGTGGAATGGCAGGTTCTTTTGGATATGAAAAAGAACATTATGAAATCAGTATGCAAATGGGTGAAGATACCTTATTTCCTAAAATTAGAGCTACTGATCCCACAACAGCTATTGCAGCGGCTGGCACGAGTTGTCGCCACCAGATTTTTGACGGAACCACTAGAAAGGCACTACATCCAGTTTCTATATTAAGGAACTGTTTAAAAAAATAACTCGATTGAACGTAGGTTTTGAGTTGAAAGAAACCTCTTTTTAAATTTTATTATTTACTTTTTTTGAGATTAAAATTATGGTTTTTGACTTTTTTTGTGTCTAAAAAAAATCATTTTTTTGTGAATTAAAAAAAATAAAAAAAATAGTTGGAGAAATGGCAATAGTTCAATTTGTTTTATACTTTTGATTTTTGAAGATTATTTGCATTATATCTAACATAAAAACGAATAATTTACGGTATCTTAATTTTTAATGATAAAATTTACAATATGGCATTAAAGGGTTTATTTAGAAAAAAGACAGTACAAGATATTTTAAAACAAGTAGAAAAAAATAATACTGACGGTCACAATGCTTTAGGTAAACATTTGACTGCTCGTGATTTGACTGCTTTTGGAATCGCTGCTATTGTGGGAGCTGGTATTTTTAGCACCATCGGTAAAGCAAGTGCAGATGGTGGTCCTGCTGTTATTTTTCTATTCTTATTTACTGCAATCGCATGCAGTTTTGCTGCTTTTGCGTATGCTGAATTTGCCTCGATGGTTCCTGTTTCTGGAAGTGCTTATACGTATTCGTATGTTGCTTTTGGCGAAATTATAGCTTGGATTATCGGTTGGGCATTAATCATGGAATACTCTGTAGGAAATATCACTGTTGCTATATCGTGGAGTGATTATTTTACAGGATTGCTCGAAAGTGGTGGTCTGAGTTTGCCACAATGGGTTCAAATGGATTTCTTGTCTGCATCTAGGGGATTTGATGATGCCACAGCCCTGATGCAAAGTGGTAAAGAATATGTCAACTTAAGTCCAGCCTTACAAGATGCTTACACTGCTTGGACGACTTCTCCAGTTATTGGATCGTTTCATTTTGTTGCAGACCTTCCCGCATTGTTGATTATCGTTTTAATCACGGCATTGATTTACCGTGGGATGAAAGAGTCTCGTAATGCAAGTAATATTATGGTGGTGGTCAAATTGTGTATCGTTCTTTTAGTGATTGCTGTTGGTGTTTTTTATGTAGATACTGCAAATTGGGATCCATTTGCTCCAAATGGTGTTACCGGAGTTTTGAAAGGAGTTTCAGCTGTATTTTTTGCTTATATCGGTTTTGATGCTATTTCAACAACGGCTGAAGAGTGTAAAGATCCACAACGTGATTTGCCAAGAGGAATGATGTGGGCCATAATTATCTGTACCATTTTATACATTGCAATAGCATTGGTATTAACAGGAATGGTGAGTTACGATCAATTGAATGTAGGAGATCCACTAGCTTTTGTATTTGAAAAATTAGACTTAAAATGGATGTCGGGTATTATTGCAGTAAGCGCAGTAGTAGCAATGGCGAGTGTTTTATTGGTCTTTCAAATGGGACAGCCCCGTATTTGGATGAGCATGAGTCGTGATGGTTTATTGCCAAAACGTTTCTCAAAAGTACATCCAAAATACAAAACGCCTTCTTACGCAACTATAGTCACTGGTTTTGTAGTAGCCGTACCGGCTTTGTTTTTGAACTTAACTTTGGTTACGGATTTGTGTAGTATTGGTACTTTATTTGCCTTTGTACTGGTTTGTGCGGGAGTTTTAGTGTTACAAAACAAAACCGATATTCCTCGTGGAAAATTCAAAACTCCTTATGTTAATTCGAAATTTATTTTGCCAGTTTTAATAGTAATTGGGTTGGTTTTCGCTTTTGGTTACAACAAAAAAGCGACTATGGATTTTATTACTAATGAAACTCAAATTAATAATTCAGCCGATATTATCACCTCTTTAAACAAAGAGGAAACCCAAAAAGTTTACGATTATTTAGTGACGGTTGATGCTAAAAATAGTACAACTGAAACTCCAGATTTAGAATTATTATTGAGTCAATACCAAGCTGATGATGCCCAATATTCTAGAATCATTGCTGGTTTACCGATTGCGGATTCTTTAAAATATGAAAGTGGTTTTAGTTTATTCAAACGTAAAATCCCGATGTGGATATTCTTGATTACTTTAATCGGATTAGCCGTTTGGTCTTTCAAATCTAACTTATCCTTAATACCGTTATTGGGTTTAATCTGTTGTTTGTATATGATGGCCGAATTAAGCGTTTGGAACTGGATTTATTTTGGAATCTGGCTTTTATTAGGTTTAGTAATTTACTTTGGCTTCAGCCGAAAAAACAGTAAACTAAATACTGTAGCGGAATAGAAATAGATTTTTTTAATACCAAAAACCGTCTGGCTTGCACTAGACGGTTTTTTTGTATTTATGAATTTTGTATTTGAGTCTAGAACTAATGTAAAAGTCCATGCAAATAAATCCAATTTGAATTTTTATCAGTTTGCAAAAGCCAAAAAACTAGATCTAAATTATAGTTGTTATTTTACACTTGTGAAAGCACAATTAAGACGATTGCCAATAAAGCTAGAAACAATCCTACAATATTCTTTTTACTAAGTTTTTCTTTAAAAATTAAAACCCCAACTAGACTTCCAATTACGATTACTCCCAAATTCATACCCGCAAATACAGTAGAAGGACTTTCTGAGAAATACTGATGTGCCTTGAGGTAGAAAAGGATATTTCCAAAATTGAACATTCCTACCAAAGCCCCAAAAATAACATTGCTAGTTTTTAAGACTATTTTTTTTAGGATTACTTCGTAGGCAACTACGGCAATCATAATTGTCATAGCAATTCCAAATATTACAAATAATGAAGTAGTATAGGGCAGACTTGTAAAAGAGGAAATTTGCTTGAAGAGAATGTCTATCACCCCAAAACCAATTAGTACCGCGGCTGGATAAACCCATTTTGTGGCAGTACTTTGGGTGCTTTTTGAAAGAATTAGCACTAGGGCTGGTACTGCAACAACAAAAGCTACTATTTTTAGTACACTAAATTGTTCGTTGAAAATGAGCCAAGCTGCTAGAATGGGGATAAAAAGGGATAAGCGTTGGGCTGCATCCGTTTTTACAATTCCCATGTGCTTAATGGATGCTGCCAAAAAAAGGAAAATTATAGGCAACAAAATACCAATAACACTATAAAGTTCCCAGGGTGCTGTTGCATTGACTTTAGTTATATCTGGACTGAAGGTAGCATAGCAAAACAGCATTGCAAACACATAATTCCATGCTACAATTTGAGTGTGATTGATGGTGTATTTTCGAGCAATTTTAAAGAGTATTCCAACGGTTACACTACAAATTACACTTAGAATTAAAAATAGCATAGGTTTTTATATTTTTACTGCAAAAATACTGTTTATTGCAGTATTAAAAGCAGCCATTAATTTTTGAACAGATTTTTAGGGCAAAAAAAAACAATAGGAAATCTATTGTTTTTAATGGTAACCTGTATAATTTTTTCTCATTTTTTATTTAAAATGAGAGCAATTTTCTATCCGTTTTTTTATACATCGTGTTGGTATTATTTTCTAGTTTTGGAGAAATAATATTTAAAAAAGTAATTTCCTTGGATACTGTAAACTTGAATTACACCTGAATTACACCCAGATTAAATTTCTTTTCAATAGGCGAGTGGTTGGCCGCTTCAATTCCCATAGAAATCCAAGTTCGAGTATCAAGAGGATCAATAATAGCATCTGTCCATAATCGTGATGCGGCATAGTAAGGTGAAACTTGTTCGTCATACCTCGCTTTTATTTTATCAAATAACTCTTTTTCCTTCGCTTCATCTACTAGTTCTCCTTTTGCTTTAAGCGAAGAAGCTTCAATTTGAGCCAGTACTTTCGCAGCTTGAGTGCCTCCCATAACCGCTAACTCTGCACTTGGCCATGCAAATATTAATCTTGGGTCGTATGCTTTTCCACACATCGCATAATTTCCTGCCCCATAGGAATTACCCACAATTACCGTGAATTTTGGCACTACTGAATTAGAAACTGCATTAACCATTTTTGCACCATCTTTAATAATACCGCCATGTTCTGATTTTGAACCTACCATAAAACCAGTAACGTCTTGTACAAAAACTAAAGGAATTTTCTTTTGGTTGCAATTGGCAATAAATCGAGTCGCTTTGTCAGCAGAATCAGAGTAGATTACGCCACCAAATTGCATTTCGCCATTTTTAGTTTTCACCACTTTCCTTTGGTTGGCAACAATTCCTACTGCCCAACCGTCAATTCTGGCATACCCAGTAATTATGGTTTGGCCGTAACCGTCTTTGTACGCTTCAAATTCGGAGTTATCAACCAGTCGATTGATGATTTCCATCATATCATATTGTTCATTACGAGCTTTTGGTAAAACACCATAGATTTCTTTTTCGTCTAATGCAGGTTGCATAGCTTTAATTCTGCTGTAACCCGCTTTGTCAAAATCACCTATTTTATCAACTATATTCTTTATTCTGTCTAAAGCGTCTTTGTCATCTTTGGCCTTGTAATCAGTCACTCCCGAAATTTCGCAATGTGTAGTTGCTCCGCCAAGGGTTTCGTTATCAATGCTTTCGCCAATGGCCGCTTTGACTAAATAACTTCCGGCTAAGAAAATACTACCCGTTTTATCGACTATCATGGCCTCGTCACTCATGATAGGTAAGTAAGCACCACCAGCAACACAACTTCCCATAACTGCAGCAATTTGGGTAATTCCCATGCTACTCATATGTGCATTATTTCTAAAAATACGACCAAAATGTTCTTTGTCTGGGAAAATTTCGTCCTGTAAAGGCAAGTAAACTCCGGCACTATCTACTAAATAGATGATTGGTAGTCGGTTTTCCATTGCAATTTCTTGGGCACGTAAATTTTTCTTGGCTGTGATGGGAAACCATGCACCTGCTTTTACAGTCGCATCATTGGCCACAACAATACATTGTTTTCCTCTTATGTATCCCATTTTTACGACTACGCCACCAGATGGACAACCACCATGTTCTGCATACATCCCTTCACCAACAAAAGCACCAATTTCAATACTTTTAGCTTTGGCGTCAAGCAAATAATCAATGCGTTCTCGGGCAGTCATTTTGCCTTCATTATGCAGTTTTTGAATGCGTTTTTCGCCACCTCCCAATTTGACGATGCTTAATTTTTGTCGCAAAGCAGAAAGTAAAAGTTTATTGTGGTCTTCGTTTTTATTGAAGTTTAAATCCATGATCAAAATGTATTAAAATTTTGTGCTAAAATACAAAATCCAACTAAATAAATTTTATTATTTTAATTGGTTTGTAAAGAAAATCGAGTATAAGTTTACTATTAAAACAAAAAAACAGAAGTTTACTTCTGTTTTTTTATGAATTTAATAAAAAAAGTGTTGTTTATTTTTTAGACTCGTTAACCAGTCTTTTTAAAATGGCCCATTGTTTCAATGCATCGCGTGCTTCTACTGCAGGGTAGCCTAACATGGTTTTTCCAGCAGGGATATCCCCAGTAACGCCCGAGCCTGCACCCACAATAGCACCATCACCTATTGTGGTATGGTCTTTTATAGAAGCACTACCGCCAATGATAACGCCGTTTCCAAGTGTTACAGAGCCTGCTAGACCACTGTTTCCAGCCATAATGCAAAATTTACCTAATTTGCTGTTATGTCCTATTTGAACTAAATTATCAATTTTGCAACCATCTCCTAAAACAGTTGAACTAAATTTCCCTCGGTCTATACAAGAGTTCGCACCAATTTCAACACTATTACCAATGATTACGTTACCAATTTGTGGAATTTTTACCAAACCTCTTTGTGGATCAGGACGAAACCCAAAACCATCAGCCCCAATTGTTGCATTGGGATGCAAAATACAGTCATTTCCAATATGACAACGTTCTCTAACAACGGTACCGGACCATATCACCGTGTTTTTTCCAATTACACATTCATCCAAAATAGTCACATTTGGATAAAGGGTAGTATTATCTCCAATGATAGTTTTAGGACCAATGTAGCATCCCGCGCCAATTCTAGCACCACTACAAATAGTTGCTGTTGGGTCAATCACTGCGGTTGGGTGAATGTCTACCGCAAATAATGGAGTAGGTGGAGCAAAAAGTTCTAAAACTTGTGACATAGCCAAATCTGCATTTTTAACTTTAATAAATGCGCGATCCTCTCCTGGTTTTATTCCAATATCCTCGTTGACAACGGCTACACAAGCTTTGGAGTCGGCCCAAAATTTTTCATATTTTTTATTTCCAATAAATGAAATTTCAGATTCGCTGGCAGCTTCTAGCTGTTCTGGTGCAGTAATACTTTGAGAAGTATTCCCAATTATTTCTCCCTTAAGAATATCATTTATTTCTTGAATGGTGTAGGATTTCATGAAGTATATCTTGATTTTGATTGTACAATAGGTATCAAATAAAAGAATTTACCTTTAAAATTCCTAATTGCAACTATTTCTTTAGTGATAGCGGTATACATAATAGCGTTAAAAGGCGGTTAATAAAAAGTTGTTACTTTATAAAAAATAAATGGAAGGACTTTTTTACTTTTCATTTTTTTGAGTGAGGACATCAATGATTCTGAAAACTTATGTTAGGCGGATTTGCAAACCGATAGCGCGGATTTGCAATCCGTGCCCACAAAGTTCATCAACAATCTAAAATAAGTCCAACAATACAACATCTAAATCATTGTCTAAGCCCGCATAATTTCTAGCAGAACTAAAATAATAATCCTCTGGTGAGCTAACTACTTTCTCTTTTACAGGATTGTTGTGGATATAATTCACTTTTTGTTTTATGAACCAATTAGTTTCTATTATTTCAGCGTGATATCCGTCTTGCCATACTTTATAACTTTGATCTCTTTTAAGATGAGCACACGCTTTTTCAAAATAAGCCAAAAGCCATTCCCTGCGACTCTCTGGCTCTTCCATTATAGTCTGAATAATTTTCTTAGAGGTATATTTTTTAAAATCACGCATGACATCAGATAAAATAAAACCATTTGTGGCTTTGCACATTAAATGTATATGACTGTGCATAATGCAATACGCATATATTTCAAGTCCTTTTTTCTCTTGGCAATATTGCAAAGCATTGACAATATTGTACTTTTGGTTGAGTCGCGTAAATATATCAACCCAACCTACAGTTGTTATAGTAATAAAATATGCTTCATCTGTTGTTGTTGTTGCTTTATATTTTGTTGACATCCTTTTTTATCTAAAAATACAATAATAGCTACAAATAAAACAATCACATAGCTTTAATTTATTTCTTTTGGTTTAGATTTGCTTTGTGGGCACGGATTATGGCTGTGGCTCATTGCTGTGGCTCATTATTGAGGGCACGGATTGCAAATCCGCGCTATCTTACATGAGAGATTTTTTTACATATCCGCGCGATCGGGTTTGCAAATCCGCGCCATCGTACATGAGATTTTTTACATATCCGAGCGATCGGGTGGTTTTCACGGTACCGAAGAATTTTTAACAGCAATACAATTTATTTATACACCAAAAGGAAATATTTCTAAATTAGGGGAACTTCTACATCGTTTTGGTGATACTTATGCACATACAAAGTTGGATAATCTAACGCCAGATAATTTAAGTGAATATAAATTAGCTGATAATCCTGAAAATGAAAAATTAGCAATTAAATCATGGAAGGGACAAGGAAGCATAAGATTAAAAGATAAAGTAGAGCCTTGGATTTTATATTTTAATTACTATTTGAAAAAGTATGGAATGGGATTTTTTACTAGTTATACAAAACAAAGAGAAGTGTTTAAAGGGAAAACTCTAAAAGAAGCTTTAAATGACATTTATTTAGTCAGTGAAACAGATAAATATATAATGTATGGAGGGGAGAAGTATTTAGGTACAACTTTTGACCATGCAAAATCTGATGGTTCTTTTCCAGATAAAATTTACCTCAGGCCAAACTGGTACTTAGATTATGTAAAAAATTTAGCTTGGTTATTATCTACAAAATATAATTTAAGTACGACAAATTTTAATATTAAAATATTTGAAAAAATGACAAATTTTGCAGTTTCTAATAAATGTACTTTAAAAGGTATTATTGACTATGAAATAGC
Source organism: Flavobacterium sp. GNP010 (assembly GCF_056428945.1). Lineage (NCBI taxonomy): Bacteria > Pseudomonadati > Bacteroidota > Flavobacteriia > Flavobacteriales > Flavobacteriaceae > Flavobacterium > Flavobacterium sp. GNP010. Next base: position 78,319 of record NZ_JBWJVK010000017.1, read on the forward strand.
AAAAAAAATCAAAAAAGAAAAATTCTATATTCCTGTTTTATATTCTAATCCTAATCGAATTGCTGCATCATATGATGCTGTAAAAAATACCGATTATTATCAAACAGCTCTTGATATTGTAGATAAAACAAAATCATATATCTTTAAGGATGGTATTTATAAAAAAATAGTAATATATCCAGTAAAAGATATGAGTGTGAAATTCAATATTAAAACTGGTTTTTTTAGAACCGCTGCATTCGAAATCAATTTAAAAAAATAATTATGGATACTAAGAGAATTAAATTTAATTTGTTTTTGTTGAAAAACTTATTTTTATTATATCTATTTTCAGTGATTATTATTAGTATGATTGATTCATCTCCATTTGTATTAATATTTTGTTGGTCTTACCTTCTTATGAGTTTGCCAATTTTTCTCTATAATATATATGAAATTAGACATAATAAAATCTTTTCCTATTTTGTGTTTAGCGGCTTGAATCTAATATATCTAATTGACTTTGTGGCTAAAATTTTTAGAAAGGAAACCGTAACTAGATGGCAACATGTAAATGGAGTTCCGATTGAATACACAAAGACTTATTATTTTTATGAAATGAACAGTGGATCTGTTCATTTTGCCTTAGTTTGTATGGGAGTATTTTTGGTTTTGCAATTTTTCTTTTGGCTTGTTATAATCAAAAAAATGAAGCAATTTTTAATTGATTTAGAATAAAACCACGATGGCTCGGATATGACGAGCATCCCGATGGCTCGGATATGACGAGCATTCTCGATATTGATCGCGCGGAATTGCATT
>NZ_JBWJVK010000018.1:0-77082 GCF_056428945.1 Flavobacterium sp. GNP010
TGCTTTTTGCGCTAGCTGAGATATCTTTTAATGAATGCATTGCTTCCATCAATCGTTTATATCCTTTTTCTGCGGCAACTATTGCATCATCAGAAAAATCAAGAATGCTTCTGTAGTGTGCTTGTAACATGAAAAATCGTGCAACCGATGCAGAGAAAGCTTTACTTAAAATAGTATTGTCACCAGTCAATATTTCTCTTGGCAAAATATTATTACCAGTAGATTTGGCCATTTTTTTTCCGTTCAACGTCAACATGTTGGCATGCATCCAGTAATTAACAGGAGTCTGACCGGTACAGGCTTCATTTTGAGCAATTTCACATTCATGATGCGGGAATTTTAAATCCATTCCGCCTCCATGAATATCAAAATGATTGCCTAAATATTTAGTACTCATGGCAGTACACTCTAGGTGCCATCCTGGAAATCCATCGCTCCATGGCGAAGGCCAACGCATGATATGTTGCGGTTCAGCTTTTTTCCAAAGTGCAAAATCTTGTGAATTTCTCTTGTCACTTTGTCCGTCAAGATCACGGGTATTGGCAAGCATATCCTCAATATTTCGACCACTTAGTCGGCCATAATGATTGGTTTCATTGAATTTTACTACATCAAAATAAACAGATCCATTGGCTTCATATCCAATTCCTTTGTCGATTATAGTTTTAATAATTTCAATTTGTTCGATAATATGACCCGTAGCTGTTGGTTCTATACTTGGTGGTAAAAAATTAAATTCGTTCAAGATATCATGAAAATCTACCGTATACCGTTGCACTACTTCCATAGGTTCTAGCTGCTCTAAACGCGCTTTTTTTGCAATTTTATCTTCACCTTCATCTACATCATCCACAATATGCCCTACGTCTGTAATATTTCGAACGTAGCGTACTTTATAATCCAAATGCAAAAAATACCTAAAAATAACGTCAAATGACATGAAGGTACGAACGTTTCCAAGATGCACATTACTATAAACCGTTGGTCCACAAACGTACATTCCTACATTTCCTTCGTGAATGGGTGTAAATGTTTCTTTTTCTCCAGAAAGAGAATTGTATATTTTTAGAGTTTGGTTACTATATAATGGCATTTTTTATTTTTTAGGAGCTTATTCCTGCTGTACGCTTAATCTTTTTATGGCTAAAAAGCCATAAAAAGGATACCGCTTCCATCAGGGCTAGGGCTTATCGATACTATGAAATTTATTTCTTTTTTAGAATTTTGTTTCTAATTTGATATAATCCAAAAACTCTCTACGCGTTACATTGTCTTTAAATTTTCCACCAAATTCGGAGGTTACCGTGCTGCTCTCAATATCACTAATTCCTCTTGAATTAACACAAAGGTGTTTGGCATCAATTACACAAGCTACATCTTCAGTACCCAATGCGATTTGTAATTCCTGAACAATTTGCATCGTTAAACGCTCTTGTACTTGAGGTCTTTTGGCATAATATTCAACAATACGATTCATTTTAGATAAACCTATTACCCTACCATTTGAAATATAAGCAACATGTGCTCTTCCAATAATTGGTAATAAATGATGCTCGCAAGTAGAGTAAACAATTATGTTTTTTTCTACTAGCATTTCGCCGTATTTGTAATTATTATCAAACGTAGATGCTTTTGGTTTTTTTGAAGGATTTAAACCTCCAAAAATTTCTTTTACAAACATTTTTGCTACACGATTGGGCGTGCCTTTTAAACTATCATCCGTCAAGTCCATTCCAAGGGTACTTAAAATACTCTCAACATCTTTTTTTATTTTTTCAATTTTTTCATCATCAGAAAGGTCAAAAGCATCATCTCTTACTGGATTTTTTGCAGATAAACTAACATGATTATCTCCTATTTCGTCTTGAAATTCTTCGTTTTTTATCATTAAAAGCAACTATTATAGTGGGTATATTTATTTGAGCGGTAAAGATAAATAATAAAAAGTAAAGTATTTCTATAGCCTAAGTATTTAAGAGTACTTTATTGTTTGCGCTTGGTATTCTATGTTTTTTTAAAATAAAAGAAAGGCAACAACGAATTCGCTATTGCCTTTCTTTTAAAATGTAAGGTGCTATGTTTTGAAACTATTCTTTAGCCCTTTTGCTATTACCTTACCTTGCGTTATAGATTGGTATCGCTGTTTTTATAATTTGTACTGCACGAATTAAATCTTCTTTTTTTAGCACGTAAGCAATTCGAACTTGATTCAAACCCATTCCAGGAGTAGAGTAAAAACCTGCAGCTGGTGCTACCATTACTGTTTCACCGTTTAAATCATAGGTTTCCAATAGCCATTGGGCAAAATCATCAGCGTTTTCAATTGGAAGTTGTGCAATACAATAAAACGCACCTTTAGGTTTGGATACCACAACACCTTCAATTTTATTCAACTCAGTTACTAAAGTATCTCTTCGTTCTCTATATTCTGAAATCACCTCGTCAAAATAACTTTGTGGAGTGTCTAATGCCGCTTCACTTGCAATTTGTTCAATGGTGGGTGGGCTTAGTCTTGCTTGCGCAAATTTCATAGCTGCTCCCATCACTTCTTTGTTTTTAGAAACAATACATCCAATTCTTGCACCGCACATGCTGTATCTTTTTGAAACCGAATCAATCATAATAGCGTGCTCTTCTAGTCCGGGAACATTCATAACTGAATAATGAACGTCGCCATCATAGGTGAATTCTCGATATACTTCATCAGAAATTAAGAACAAATCATGTTTTTTAACCAAAGCGGCCAATTGCATAATTTCCTCTTTTGAATATAAATAGCCAGTCGGGTTTCCTGGATTACAAATCAAGATTGCCTTTGTTTTTGGAGTAATTAGTTTTTCAAAATCAGCTACTGCTGGCAAAGCAAATCCAGTTTCAATAGTTGAGATTACAGGAACAACAGTAACGCCTGAGGCTGTTGAAAATCCGTTGTAATTTGCATAAAAAGGTTCTGGTATGATGATTTCATCACCTTGGTCCATAGTGCTTCCCATTGCAAACATTAACGCTTCAGATCCACCTGTAGTGATAATTATATCTTCCTTGTTTACTGATACACCTTGCTTGATGTAAGAAGCAGATAATTTTGTTCTATAGCTTTCGTTTCCTGCGGAATGGCTGTATTCTAAAATAGTTAAATCAATGTTTTTAACAGCTTCCATTGCAACCTCGGGTGTTTTAATATCCGGTTGGCCAATGTTCAAATGATATACTTTATTTCCTTTTTTCTTAGCGATTTCTGAGTAAGGAACCAATTTTCGGATTGGTGATTCTGGCATTTGTGTGCCTTTGATAGATATTTTTGGCATAGTCATATAATTATTGAATTGCAAATTTGCGATTTTTTTTCCGAATGTATTACAATCAAAACGAGTATATATTGTTAAAACTGCAGTTTTGATATAATTTTTTTAGTATTTTTATGTCAAAGATTAACAATGAAAAAAACAGTAGTAACAATTCTCATTTGCCTATTTTTTTGTCCTATTTCTGCCCAAAAAGGATTTCAGTTTGAAAATGGCGTCAATAAAATCAGCATCCCATTTAAATTGATCAATAATTTAGTTTTTATTCCTATAAAAGTAAATGGTGTAGAGCTTAATTTTCTTTTGGATACAGGTGTCGACGAAACTATATTATTTAGTTTGGAAGACAAAAAAGAAGTCCGTTTTTTTAATACAGAAAGAATTTTACTAAAAGGATTGGGCAGTCAAGAAGCAGTAGAGGGTTTGAAATCTACCAATAACCTTTTGGAATTTGATGAAATGAAATTTCGGAATCATATGCTTTATATTATTTTGGATCCCGAATTTAATCTATCATCTCATGTAGGAATTCCAGTTAACGGTATTATTGGCTATCAGTTTTTCCGAAATTATTTAGTTGAAGTCAATTATAGCAAAAAGAAAGTTGTAGTGTACAAAGAGACTGAAAAAAATCGACTAAAAATTGAAAAAAACTATAAAAGAATACCCATTTCTATTGAAAAGTCCAAGCCTTACATACAAAGTACCATTGTTCAAGATAATAAAGAAATACCGGTTAAGTTATTGATAGATATTGGAAACAGTGATGCTTTATGGCTCTTTCAAGATCGATCCGAATTGATTACAGTACCTACAAAGAATTTTGAAGATTTTCTGGGAAGGGGATTTAGCGGAGATGTGAAAGGGAGAAGAGCCCTGGTTAATAAATTTAAAATGACAGATTTTGAATTTAATAATCCTGTAGTTGCTTTTCCAGATTCAATTTCTATAAAAAATGTAAATATGGTTGTAGACCGAAAAGGCTCTGTGGGAGGTGAGGTTATGAAACGATTTACAGTGGTTTTTGATTATAAAAACAATCAAATGTTTTTAAAAAAGAACGGGAATTATAATACACCTTTTAGTTACAATAAAAGTGGTGTTGAGATCCAGCAAAATGGTTTGCAATGGGTTCAGGAAACCGTAAGGATGGAGACAGTGCCACTATCTAGACAGGATAATGAGTCGGGTGGAATTAGAGTTTACACAAGTGATTTTAAATATAAGTTCCAATTAAAGCCTATTTATGAGATTGCTTACGTTCGCCCAAATTCTCCAGCAGCAATTGCAGGATTACAAAAAGGAGATGTGATCATAACTATTAACTATAATCCAATATACAAGCGTACTCTACAAGAGATCAACGCTCTTTTTAGATCCGAAGAGGAAAAAAGAATCACTTTAGAAGTTGAACGTAAAAGCGAAATTTTGAAATTTAATTTTCAGCTGTACAATATTTTGTAAAAAAAAATGCTTTTGGTAGAATTTCCAAAAGCATTTTGATTTTATATTTTAATTAGAATTAATCCGAAATAACTTCACCCTTTATTTTAAGAGCAACTCTGCCGCCTTCATAATTTACTGCGTTAGACTCTACCGTTAGGGTTTTTCTAATTGGTCCAAGTGCCATATTATACTTTACCGTTATTTTGCCTTTTTTTCCAGGTAGAATTGGCTCTTCTGGTTTAGTAGGAACTGTACAACCACAAGTAGACAATACATTACTTATTATTAATGGTGCATTACCTGTATTTGTAAAGATAAAATCACGAGAGCCATTGTCATTCTTATTGACCTTTCCATAATCGATTGTGTTGTCTTTGGCTTCAAATTCAATTTTTGGACCATTTTGAGCAAAACCAATACTGCTAATTAATGCGAATGCGACTAAAGCTATTGTTTTTTTCATTTCCTAAATATTTAAATTCATTAAGTAAATTTACATCCTTTTAATTTACGTACAAATATTTTTTTCCCTTTTTATAGTGTACTTTATTATTTACTTTTGTTCTCAACTTGAATTACAAATATCAGACCAAAGTTTAATTTTGGTTTTAACAGTTGCTTTTTATGACTATTCCTGCACAATTTGACGCTAAAACTATTGAAAATAAGTGGTATGACTACTGGATGAAGAATAATTATTTTCATTCTGAGCCTGACCACAGAACACCTTATACTATTGTAATTCCTCCTCCCAATGTTACTGGAGTTTTGCACATGGGGCACATGTTAAACAATACGATTCAAGATGTATTAATTCGAAGAGCCCGACTAAAAGGTTTTAATGCATGTTGGGTTCCTGGAACGGATCACGCCTCTATAGCCACCGAAGCGAAGGTAGTGGCTAAATTAAAAGCCGAAGGAATCAATAAAAATGATTTAACACGCGAGGAATTTTTATCTCATGCTTGGGAATGGACAGATAAGTACGGTGGTGTAATTCTAGATCAATTAAAAAAACTAGGCGCTTCGTGTGATTGGGAACGAACTAAATTTACTATGGATCCTGATATGTCGGCATCAGTAATTCGTTCTTTTGTAGATTTATATAACAAAGGTTTGATTTATAGGGGATACCGAATGGTGAATTGGGATCCTGAAGCAAAAACTACTTTGTCTGATGAAGAAGTGATTTATGAAGAACAGCAAGGGAAATTGTACTTTCTAAAATATAAAATCGAGGGAAGTGAAGACTTTCTAACGATTGCAACAACACGTCCTGAAACTATTTTTGGCGATACTGCGATTTGTATTAATCCAAATGACGAACGTTTTGCTCATTTGAAAGGCAAAAAAGCGATCGTTCCTATATGCGGAAGAGTTATTCCAATTATTGAAGATGAATATGTAGATATCGAATTTGGTACTGGTTGTTTAAAAGTAACTCCAGCACACGATATGAATGACAAAGCATTGGGAGAAAAGCACAATTTGGAAATAATTGATATTTTCAACGAAGATGCAACCCTTAACAGTTTTGGATTGCACTTTCAAGGTCAAGATCGTTTTGTGGTTCGTGAAGCAATTGCCAAAGAATTAGAAACCATTGGTGCTTTGGCAAAAACAGAAATACACTTAAATAAAGTTGGAACCTCAGAAAGAACAAAGGCCGTTATCGAACCTCGTTTGTCTGACCAATGGTTCTTGAAGATGGAAGATTTGGTAAAACCGGCCATCCAATCAGTTTTGGTTGATGGCGATATCAAATTACATCCAGCTCGTTTTAATAATACCTATGCGCACTGGCTTAACAATATTCGGGATTGGAATATCTCCCGTCAACTGTGGTGGGGACAACAAATTCCGGCGTATTTTTATGGTGACGGAAAAGAAGATTTTGTCGTTGCCGAAACAATTGAAGAAGCATTGAAATTAGCACAAGCTAAAACTTCTAACTTCTCACTTCTCACTTCTGACTTACGTCAAGATGTTGATGCTCTTGATACTTGGTTTTCGTCTTGGCTGTGGCCAATGTCCGTTTTTGGCGGAATTATGGACCCAGAAAGTGACGATTTTAAATACTATTACCCAACCAACGATTTGGTTACGGGTCCAGATATTTTATTTTTCTGGGTGGCCAGAATGATTATTGCAGGTTATGAATACACCGATAAAAAACCGTTTACAAACGTGTATTTGACTGGTTTGGTTCGTGATAAACAAAGACGCAAGATGTCTAAATCACTAGGAAATTCCCCTGATCCTTTAGACTTAATTGAAAAATTTGGTGCCGATGGTGTTCGTGTAGGATTGCTTTTGAGCGCTTCTGCAGGAAACGATATCATGTTTGATGAAGAATTGTGTAACCAAGGTAAAGCGTTTACCAATAAAATTTGGAATGCGTTTAAATTGATCAAAGGATGGGAAGTGTCTGATGCTATTCCTCAGCCAGAATCGTCTAAAGTAGCCATTGAATGGTATGAGGCTAAATTGCAGCAAACACTTCTTGAAATTGAAGATAACTTTGAAAAGTATAGAATTTCAGATGCGTTAATGGCAATTTATAAATTGGTTTGGGACGACTTTTGTTCTTGGTTCTTAGAAATGATCAAACCAGCGTACCAACAGCCAATAGACAGCGTAACTTTGGCGAAAGCCATTGAAATGCTCGAAAACAATTTGAAATTATTGCATCCTTTTATGCCGTTTTTGACTGAGGAAATTTGGCAAATTCTTGCAGAAAGAACTACAGCAGAAGCATTGATTGTTTCTACTTGGCCAGAAATGAAACCATTTAATGCCAGTTTAATTGCTGATTTTGAGAACACTATTGAAGTAATTTCCGGAATTAGAACAATTCGAAAAGACAAAAATATTCCTTTCAAAGATGTAATAGAGTTGAAAGTTGTTAATAATGATAAAGCTTCTACTTATTTTGATTCGGTTGTAACCAAATTAGGGAATATCACTGCATTAGAATATGTATCGGATAAAGTAGATGGAGCATTGTCTTTCCGTGTAAAATCTAATGAATATTTTATCCCTATCACTGGAAACATAAACGTTGAAGAGGAAATTGCAAAATTAACAGCAGAGTTGGTGTATACGCAAGGTTTCTTGAAATCTGTTCAAAATAAACTATCTAATGAGAAGTTTGTTGCTGGCGCGCCAGAGAAGGTGTTGGCAAACGAAAGACAAAAAGAAGCGGATGCTTTAGCAAAAATTGACACCATCGAACACAGTTTGGCTGGACTAAAATAGGAACAAAATTAAAACCTTATTATTATCCCATTTGCAACGTTTGCGAATGGGATTTTTTTTACATGAATAATTTTTTAAGTTGCAATTAAAATTTTAGCCACAGATTTATATGGTTTAATCTTTTTAAATCACTTTAAAATAGGGCTAATCTATTAGTATTACAATTCAACTTACAATACCTTCATTCTGTTTAACCTAATTCATGTAGGTCCAATCCTTAGTGGTTTAGTTTGAAATACTTTTATCGACAAACGTCAATAGCGCTGTGTTTAAAAGAGTATTTTGTCCTTTAATCGATTTTAAATTGCTTCCTGAAATATTGTTAATAATTTTATAGTAAGATTTCCAAATACCACAAATAATACAAGATGAAAAAAGCGTTTAGTCCTACTTATAGGCAATATTATTTTGAAGGCTATTCTATTGGTTTAAATCCATATTTAGAATTTAATAGTGCAATGAAAAACGATGCATTTATAATGGGGTTTAATGCTGGGCGATCAGAATATGAACGAATGAATGGCTTAATATGTAATGGAATTCCGCAGCGAATCGTTACAGATATGATTTTAGAAGATTTTCTTATTGCAGGCTTACTTGGATTGCCTATTGATGATGAAGGATATACAGCACATCAAGTAGCAATGATTGAGGAATGGTATCAAAGTGGTATCGAGAAGTATGAACCTAATCATAGCAATACTCTTTTTGAGCTACTGGAAAAAAGTGGAATTCAAATCAGTTAAGAATTATTGCGATTTTACAATAATCCAAAAAACAGATTGTTTTTTAAATAAAATGCCCCCAAATACTGTTTATTTTTTGGAGGCAATTTATTTTTGAAACGAGGATTTTACTATTTATTTTTTAGAATAAAAATAAGAACAGTAATGGAAATACAACTCCAGCAACCGCTAGTTTCCAACCTCTGTTCTTCCAGCTGAATTTTCCAGCTTTGATCATCAAAGTTCCAGTCAAAGCGATAAGAATTAAACTTATTGCAAAAATATCAGAATAATAAATCCAGAAATTCGATGTGTTTTTGTGCAATTTCATCGTTTGACTGATGATTGGCGTTTTTACAAATGATACAATTTCACCTTTTCCTGTTTTCATATCAATTTCGACATCGTGGTTTTCAAAGGAAATTTTAAATACATCCTTCTTTACATTATGACGTCTGAACTTGTCATCGATTCCCAATTTTTTTCCAAAATCCTCAGCAAATTTTTCATCAATTTTATTTTCTTCAGGGAGTTTCACTGTGATGGCTTTGGTTTCTGTAGTGTATTTTTCAGAATGCCACATATCTCTGTGATTCATTAATAGTCCGGAGAATGCAAAAGATACAATCAGTCCAATGTAAAAATATCCTAAATCGCGGTGTAGGTTTCTTGCTTTAATTTTTTTCATGGTTTAAAAAATTATAAAATAAATCAGGAGTCAGACTATTTGTTTGGTAAAAGGTTTAATTAAAATTTATATCGTAAACTGGTTAATACTTGTCTCGGTGCAATTGGGTTTACGCTATAGTTTTCGTGTACAGTGTAATTCAACTCATTTGTAACGTTAGAAAGTTTGCACAAGATCGATATTTTTTTCCATTCATAACCAACGGATACGTCAATTGTGGTATAGCCTTCTAAAGGAATTTCTCTGTCAAATATTCCATTAGGCAATGAAGCATCGACTTGATTGTTCCATCCACCAACTCTTTTCCCGATATAATTTCCTAAAGCTCCCAGCGAAACTCCTTTAAATGTACCAGATTGCAATGTATAGAAAAAACTTAAATTGGCAGTATTTGCTGGAGTTCTAGCTAATCGATCTCCTTCAATAAAGCTCCCTTTTAAACCAGAAGTTTTGGTAAAACGCATGTCATTGTAACTGTATCCGGCAATAATGTTTAGTCCCTCTATTGGTTTTGCAACAATATCAAGTTCTACTCCTTTGCTGTTGGTTTCTCCACTTAACACTTTTATTGAACTATCTGTATTAGAGGATCCATCAGCTTTAAATTCAGCTGTTTGTGCTAAATTACTATTTGTGATTTGGTACACAGTAACATTTGTACTTAATGCTCCTCTCCAAAAATCTTTCTTCACACCAACTTCATATTGGTCAATTATAGATGGTTCAATTGCTTTCAAGTCTACAGTTGTTCCTGTATTTGGAGTAAAAGAGTTTGCGTAACTAGCAAATACAGACAGATCTTTTGTAGGTTGATAAACCAACCCAAGTTTTGGAGTGAAGGCGAGGTCTTTTCGTTTTTTATCTTCAATACTTGTTTTTTTAATCAGGTCTGTGGTTTCTACTTGTGCCTCTTGCCAAGACCAACGAATTCCTGCGAGAACTTTGAATTTTTCAGTAAGTGAAATCAAATCTTGTGCATAGATACCAAAACGGTTGGTATCTGTTTTTACTATTCTAGTATTCTTACCAACTGATATCGCTCCGCCTTGGTTAAAATTTTCAAAGTCAAATAGGTTGCCACTACCGTAAGTCGTAGGTGTAAATGTAAAGGTATAAGCTTGTGAAAAGGAGTTTTCTAAATCCATACCAGTGAATAATTGATGTCTCACTTTTCCAGTTGTAAAATTTCCTTGCACGCTCAATTGTTCGCCTATAATTTGTTCTAAGTTTTTGTTTTGTCCCAAAGGTCGATTCCAATCACCATTTGCAGCTGGTTGCACTCGTTCGGTACCTTTAGAAGTTCTCTCATAGTTTTGAAAAGAGGTATTAAAGTTTAATTTCCAGTCTTTATTAAAATTATGTGTTAGCAAACCAGAAACAGTAGCTTGATTGGTTTCTCCATTAGACCAAGTTGCGCCTAAATAAAGGTTTCTAGGAAGGTCTAATATTTTTTTTCCGATGATTCCCGTTCCAAAATCAGGAGTCCAGTAGTCTTTTAAATAGTCTCCTTGCAAAATAATCTCCGTTTTATCATTTACTTTAAACAAAAAGGAAGGATTAATGTAATAGCGCTCTTTGGTTACATTATCTCTAAAACTTTTAGAGTTTTCATAAGAACCAGTAAAGCGGTAAGCAATAATGTCATTTAATGGGCCATATACATCAATGGATGGTTTGTAAAAGGAGTAGCTCCCCATTTGCATTGAAATTTCGCCTCCTTTCTTGAAAGATGGAGTTTTAGTAACCATGTTTAAAATTCCCCCTGGCGCCACATTTCCGTAAAGCAAAGCAGCACTTCCTTTTAGGACTTCAACTTTTTCTAAACCTGAAACTTCTGGTATGGAACCAGCATTGTAACGAAAACCATTTTTAAACATATTATTGGCAGACATGTCATATCCTCTCGAAAAAAATGATTCTTGCGCGCCACCTCTAGCGGAACCTACATAAACTCCATTGATGTTTTTGATGACTTCACTTAAACGAATGGCTTGTTGTTGTGTTATTATTTCAGCACCAATAACTTGAACGCTTTGTGGTGTATCCATTGGTTTTAAACCAGATCGCAGTGCCGAAACAGGTTTTTTCTCTGTATTGGCGGTAATAATAACTTCTCTAAGTACACCACCTTTTTTGTTTTTGATTGTGTCAAATTCTGATGAAATTGCGGCATCAAAATTTTTGTCGTCAGTTGCAGTAGCTGATTCTTGTGCGAAACAAGATAAGCTGAATAATAGGCTTACTGTTGGGAGCAAAATATATTTCATGATTGTTTATTTGGAATAATTAAAAATAACGGTGCAAATATATAAAGCACTTTTGATTTAACAAAACTTATTTAGACTAAATATGAATAGTGAATTAAAGATCGTTCTTTCGCTATTGAAATTCAGTATTTTAAGAGCATAAAAAAACCTTACTTTTAATGAGTAAGGTTTTGATTGGAAGGCGATATGTTAAAATTTTATTTGATTTTCTTCATTATAAATTCTTCTGAAGTAGGTTTTCCTTGCTGTATTCCAGAAATTTTAACCGCTAATTCTATCGTGGTTTTGTGAGTATATGTTATTTTTTGGGGATAATCGTGTTTAAGATTTTCGAATGTCAGTTGTTTTGGAGTTTCATTCGTTTGTTTGAAAGCAACTGCTTTGTCATTATTTTGTCCTAATACCGTAGCAGAATAGGTGAGAACGTCGTCTTTCTGCTGCAAGATGATGGTTTCAAAATGGATCGTATCCTTTTCTTTAATAAAATAGGAAGTTGCTTGAAAAGTGCTGTCATTTACTTTTGACCAAGACTCTGTCAGCGTACCTTCATCGGACTTGCTTTCCCAATTACCTAAAATCCAATTGGCGGCTTTTATTTTTTCTTTTTCATTTGCATCCGATTCTTTGCAGGAAAAAATGGATAACAAAAGTAATATAAGGGTTGTTTTTTGAAACATTGGTATAAATATTATGTGTTATTTTGAACTGCTAAATTAATAAAAAATAGAATAACGTCGCCTTATTTGTTTTGGAATCAAATGTTTACCAAATCAGTCATTTAAGTTTTTAATTGGAATATACTAAAGAAAAAAACAGTTCATTTAATGAAAGTTGAATAATTCATAAAGAATGTTTTAACTTACATTCTCTCTCGCAAATGTGACAAACAAACTTTCTTATATGACTTATATGTTTAAAACAAAATTTAAACACTTTCATTCAATATAGTATAAACCAATTCTTTAGTAGGTTTTTGATCTTTTAATTTCTCCCGAACTACATCAAATGGGACCTTAAAATCGCAGCCTGATTTATAATTACTGCACCCATAAGCCATTTTTCCTTTTAGCACGGTTCCTTTCTGGCATTTCGGACAGGTTAATTCGTCAGGTATGGCTTTCGCCAAAGTTTTCTTAGGTTCTAAAATGAGTTTGAAGTTGTCATCAAAACGCAACAAGCCTTCTACAGTACCTGAATTGGTTTTAAAATCTTTCAAGTTTACCGTTGATCCTTTTTGAAGCAGTCGCAAGTACTGGTTTTCGGATATTTTTTTATCGGCAAAAGTATAAGGCAATAAAAACGTGCAACCCGCTTTATAATTGGAACACCCAAACGAAGATTTTCCTTTTATAAGTATTCCTTTTTTACATTTGGGGCAGGCTTCCGCCAAAATTCCGATTACTTTCTTTTTCTCTACTTTAGTAACTTCTTTTGGAACACTTCCTGCATGCGAAATATTAGCTTGCCTGCTTTCACTGCGAACTTCATCGACCAAAGCGGCTACCATTCGCTTCATATTATTGATAAAGGAACCAGCACTGCAGGATCCCTTTTCAATATCTTTTAACTGTTTTTCCCAAGATCCCGTCAATTCCGCTGATTTTACTAAATCATTTTGAATCGTATCAATAAGCTGAATACCCGTTGGTGTGGGCAAAACTTGTTTTTTGTTTCTTACAATATATTGGCGTCTAAAAAGAGTTTCAATAATATTGGCTCGCGTTGAAGGTCGTCCAATACCGTTTTCTTTCATCAATTCGCGTAAATCTTCATCATCCACTTGTTTGCCTGCGGTTTCCATGGTGCGCAGTAAAGTCGCTTCGGTAAATTGATTCGGTGGTTTGGTTTCCTTTTCTAAAAATGAAGGTTGGTGTGGCCCTTTTTCACCTACAACAAAACTCGGCAAGATGTCCGCTTCTTTTTCTTTTGCGTTTGGGTCTTCAAATACTACACGAAATCCTTTTTTCAAGATTTCTTTTCCAGTGGTTTTGAATAAAATATCGGCAGCTTTCCCGACTACCGTTGTATTGGCAACCAAACAATCGTCATAAAAAACGGCAATAAATCGCTTTGTAATACTATCATATACTTGCTGCTGATTGTATTGCAAATTACTTTGAATCCCCGTTGGAATAATCGCATGGTGATCCGTAACTTTTTTATCGTTGAAAACCTTGGGCGATTTTTTAATCTTTTTTTCTAAAAGCGGTTGCGTCAACACGGCATAATTCGTCAAGTTTTTCAGAATCCCAGGTACTTTTGGATAAATATCGTTAGGTAAAAATGTGGTATCGACTCTCGGGTAGGTGACCACTTTTTGTTCGTACAAAGTCTGTACAATTTTAAGCGTTTCATCTGCCGTAAAACCAAATTTTGTATTGCAGTAGACTTGAAGACCTGTTAAATCGAATAGTTTTGGTGCAAATTCATTACCGTTCTTTTTTTCGACAGAAACTATTTCGAATTCACTTTCTTTGACTTTAATGGCGAGAATTTCACCATCTTCCTTTTTCAAAAAACGCCCTTCCTCATAACTGAAAAGCGTATCTCGATACACCGTTTGTAATTCCCAATACGGCTGTGGTTTAAAATTCTTGAACTCTTTGAATCGGTCCACGACCATTGCCAATGTTGGGGTTTGCACCCTTCCAATAGATAAAACTTGTTTGTATCCGCCATGTTTTACGGTGTACAATCGCGTGGCATTCATACCGAGTAACCAGTCGCCAATAGCTCTGGAAAAGCCGGCGTAGTATAAATTATCGTAGTTTGCGGATGGCTTCAAGTTATGGAATCCCTCTTTGATGGCTTCGGGGGTTAAGGATGAAATCCACAGGCGTTTTACTTCCCCTTTATACTGGGCTTCGTTCATAACCCAACGCTGAATGAGTTCTCCTTCTTGTCCAGCATCCCCGCAGTTGATAACCAATTCGGCTTTGTCGAATAATTTTTTTATGATTTTAAATTGCTTTTGGATTCCCGAATTCTCCACTACTTTTGTCTCAAATTTCTCGGGAAGCATGGGTAGGTTGTTCAAATCCCAACTTTTCCAATGCGGTTTGTAGTCGTTCGGTTCTTTCAAGGTACATAAATGCCCAAAAGTGTACGTTACCTGATATCCATTGCCTTCAAAATACCCATCGTGCTTGGTATTAGCGCCCAAAACGGATGCGATTTCTCGTGCTACACTTGGTTTTTCGGCAATACAGACCTTCATTTTTTGCGATTGATTTTGAAGTCGCAAATTAGGAATTTAGAAATTGGTATGAAAAGGAAATCTAAGGGAGTTATGATTAGGAGATGCGTCCTGTTTTTTTAGAAGTAATAAAATGTACGGGTTTCCAGTACTTGGCACTTTAGTTTGGAGTATTAGATATTTGGGTATTTTTTTTAAGATTTTATATCTTTTTACGAGCTACGCTTATAAAAACAAACAAGAAAAATAAAAAGAAAATCCAGTCATTGATGCCATAAATCACATAAAATATTCCAGCCATTTTATCTTTTTCTAGCACATCTGTAATTTTGTTATCGAGTATCCATTTTGTCCAGTGGGTTGCATAAATTAATTTTTCAATCATAAATACAGCAATTAACCATTTTACTTGATCAAAATTTTGGGATGCTGCTATATACCCAAACCCCCAAACTACAATCATTATCAATCCAAAATTGGACATGGCTTGAGGATCAAATTCTGGAATAACCGCATTACTAAAAATTCTGGAGAATAATAATACGCCTGATATGTTCATCAATCCAGCAAGAATAAATCCTTTTGTTAGGTGTTCTTTTTTAATATTCATTTTTTGTCGAATTAGATGTGATTTTGTAAAATTTTTATTTTGATCTTTTTACTCTTTAATTTTAAAGTATTAAAAATAAGCAATCTATTTTGTAAATGTACTTGATTTGCTGTTAAGTAAAAAGGTTTTTAAAATGTTCGGCCCGAGCGATCGCGAATATGCGAAGCGAATCATTTCATAGTTCCTAGCAGTGAACGGTTCCGTTTAATAAGGTTTTCATTGTTCGTGCTACGCACGGAACAAAAACCTAGCTGTTAGCAAAAGGCATTTTAATAGCTATCCCAATTACTTTCAATGCTTTTTTCACCACAATCTTTGCAAATGTAGTAGTAGATATTTCCAACATCTCCAATCATTATACCGTGACTTGACCAATTATCAGGTTTTGGTGGAAATTCAACACCATCTTCAATATCTTCACTAGAAAGCTGAAATAAAAATTCTTTTGTTTTTCCACAGTTACATACTGGATAACAAAGATTTTGTGTATAGCTTGGGTAACCATATAATTTTGTGTTTTGGATAGCAGAATACTTGTCCATAAATTCTTCTGAAAAGTCTTCCCCAAATTTATTTTCAATTTCAACAAAATCATTTTCATCATAGTCGTCATAATTTGGGAAATCAAACTTTTCTATTGATTTCAAATAGCAATTAGGCACTTCTAATTCCAAATCAGTTAAATTGTTTTTTTCTTTTTCTAATTCCTTATTTCTTTCACAATTAACCTTAGAAAAATAATGAAACATTTTATGGTCAAAAAATTCATTGTAAGAATCTTTACAATTATTATTTGGACATCGAAATAATTGAAAAATGTTTGAGTCGCTCGGAAAATAAAAATCTGAGAAGTCCTTTTTATAAATTTGAAATACAAAATTCAGAGAACTATTGCAGGAATTACATTTTGGGTATTCAGAAAAGGATTCTAAATTTGGATAACCACCAAATTTGCTTTCTGTCCATTTTATTTCTTTTTCGGATTTATGAGGCTTTAATAATACTGTTTTTCTACTATATTTTTCGATAAGATTTTTTATGTATTCTGTTTCGAAAAACTGTTCATTTGTCATAATCTCATTTTTTATTTTTTCATAGGAATTTAATCCAAATATTTTTCTTAAAAAATCCATTTTTGTTGTTTTTTCTATACTTTCTGTCAACTTCTCTTTAAACCTTATAAAATCAGACCTATCGCCCCAGATTTAGAGTGATAGCTCTGACTGATATCATTTTGAATTTGTTTCAAATATAGTTCAAATTCTGCATTGCATTTAATTTTTGAAGTATTTTATTTACATTAATCCATAAAAAAAGTGGAGACCCAATAGTTCCACTTTTCGCACACTTCGAAATACGAATTACTTTCGCTTCAGTTCTTTTCTAAAAAAATCTATTGTTCTTATCCATGATAAAGTTGCTGCTTTTTCATCGTAGCGCGGTGTAGTATTGTTGTGAAAACCATGGTTCACTCCTTCATAAAAATAAGCGACATGTGCTACTTTGTTCTTCTTGAGTATGGTTTCATAAGCGGGCCAGCCATCATTGACACGGGTGTCTAAGCTGGCATATTGTGCTAGGATAGGAGTTTTTATGAGCTCGGCTTCAGCTGCTGTGGGTTGGCCACCATAATACGGAACTGCAGCGCCTAAGGTTGGGATTTTTACCGCCATCATGTTGGCAATCCATCCGCCAAAACAAAAACCAACTACACCAATATGTCCGTTGCAATCTTTGTGTGCTTTTAGGTAATTGTAGGCTGCAATGAAGTCTTCGAGCATTTCCTCCCGAGTTCGTTTTTTTTGTAATTCTCGACCTGCATCATCATTTCCAGGATAACCGCCTAGTGGTGACAAAGCATCAGGTGCCAAGGTGATAAAACCATCTACGGCTGCTCTGCGTCCTACATCTTCTATATACGGATTCAATCCGCGATTTTCATGCACCACAATAATTCCGGGTACTTTCTTTTTTGTTGCTGTGGGTTGAGCCAAAAGTCCTTTAATTGTACCGCCACCTTTGGGAGAATCATAAGTTATAAATCCTGATTTTATTCTGGGATCTTCGGGTTTTATTAATATAGCATCCGCATAATTGGGCGTCATAAAACTCAGTAGAGAAGGCAGTGTAAGCGTTCCCACAGCAAATAATGATAATTTTTCTACAAAACTTCGGCGGTCAATTTTGTTGTGTGCGTAGTCATCGTACAAGTCAAATACTTCTTGGCTGATGTCCTCTTTGGTTATTTGTTTCATAGCTTTTTTTTAGTTGGTACTAATATAATAAAAAGTTTTGAGAGCATTTTATAATCGAAATTATAAAATACTATATTTAATAGACTCTAACTTTTTCATTATGAGGAACGAAGAAGTAACGTGTCTTGACCAATTTCTGAGGATTCCTCCTTCGATGAAAAGAATAATAAGGGTTCTAAGTAGCAAGAAAAATAAATTGTAGCAAGTATTAAAAATTGTTCTTGCTACAGATTGGAGGTTTAAAAATATTTTTAAAATTACACAACAAATTAATTTGTGCTAATCTGCGAAATCTGTGGCAGAGAAATTTAGTGCTTAATTAGAATACGACATCACATTTTAGCCATTACTTAGTTTTGAATTTGCTATAAAAACAACTGTCAATAATAAAATATATATGATGTTTTGCATTTTAGTTCTATTTTTGAATTTCCAATCGCAATGGCAACCAAGCGTGAGAGGTTAACTCAGCATATTTTTAGGTAAAACACAATGAAAACAACAAGAGCATCACAGCACAATACTGGTTTTGGAACCAATGCCAATAATTATGGTGGGCGTTTTATCAATAAGGATGGAACTGCTAATGTAGAAAAGCGCGGTTTGTTTTTCTTACACCGCATCAGTTGGTACCACACTATGATCGATATGCCACGTTGGCGATTCATGTCTATCCTGTTGTTGTTTTATGTTGGAATGAATTTCATTTTTGCACTATTGTATTATGCAATTGGTATTGAACATCTAAACGGAATCGATGCTACTGGCTCTGATTTAGGTAAATTTGGTCAAGCCTACTTTTTTAGTGCGCAAACCTTTACTACTGTTGGCTATGGTCACATTAGTCCAGTAGGTTTCTTAACAAGTTTGCTTTCTGCTGCCGAGGCATTAATAGGATTATTGAGTTTTGCAATTGCTACGGGTTTGTTTTTTGGTCGATTTAGCAAACCAACCGCTTTTTTAAAATTTTCACACAATGCAATCGTTGCACCTTATGGCGAAGGAACTGGATTAATGATTCGGGTCGCACCTTTTAAAAATACCAATCTTACTGATGCTTTGGCAAAAGTTACGCTGGGAATAAGCATCAAAGAAAATGGACTAATGACCAATAAATTTTTTGCCTTGGACCTAGAATTGGATAAAATAAATTTGTTAACTCTAAGCTGGACACTCGTGCATCCCATAACCGAGGACAGTCCGCTATATAAGTATACTCAAGAGGATTTTGAGGCTATTCATGGTGAAATAATAGTCATGATCACCGCTTTTGACGATATGTTTAGCAACACGGTAGCCATAAGAACATCGTATACTTTTAATGAGTTGGTTTATGGAGCTAAATTTGAACCCATGTTCACCAGGAGTACCGATAATTCTAAAACTATCCTAAATTTAGATCTGTTGAACGTTTACAAAAGGGTTTCTTTACCATAAATTGCTCTTTTTTTATGTGTTTTGGAATTTTAAAAGCTGTTTTTAATTAAATTTATTTTACATTTGTTGAATAAATTTGAATAAACGATGAACAATGTAAAAAATGTGTTTAGTATTAAGGATCTTGAGAACCTTTCGGGCATCAAGGCGCACACGATACGTATTTGGGAAAAACGCTACGATATTTTGCAGCCCATGCGTACGGATACTAACATTCGTTTGTATGATTTGGCGAGCTTACAAAAATTATTAAACATCACGTTGTTACATGATTACGGCTATAAAATTTCAAAAATAGCTACGTATCCACAGGAAAAAATACCTTCTTTAGTACGTGAAATAATTTCGAGCAAAACAGCAAAAAGTCATGCCATAAGTGAGTTTAAAATGGCTATGATGAACTTTGATCAGGAGCTTTTTTTTAATACCTACAATTGGTTAATTGCAGAAAAGTCGTTCAAAGAAATTTTTCACCAGGTTTTTATTCCGCTGATGAATGAATTGGGATTGTTGTGGCAATCCGATACTATAACTCCAGCTCATGAACATTTCATTAGTTATTTGATTAAACAAAAATTATTGGTCAACACTGAGAAACTTCAAGTTTTGAAGCAAACTAAATTGGATCGTATTTTTGTGTTATCACTTCCTATGAACGAAATTCATGAATTAGGACTGATGTATTTAAACTATGAAATTTTATTGCATGGCTACAAAACCATTTACTTAGGGGAGAGCATGCCAATCGAGAACTTGAAAGATTTGAAAAAACATTTTAGTTCTATCGTTTATGTATCGTACATGACAGTGCAACCCGAAAGAGATGTTGTGGATAGTTATGTTCAAAAAATGTCAGAAGAATTACTAGATGATACTACTGAATTATGGTATATTGGTCGCATGGTTGAGTTTGTAAAAAAAGAAAAATTATCTCAAGGAATAACAATTTTTAATTCCATCAACGAATTAGTCGATTGGATTTAATTATTTGTTTAAACTATTAGTATATTTGCTAAACAAATGAAGAATATTAAAAAGATTACAATCATAGGTTCTGGTTTCTCTGCTTTGGCTGCTTCGGCGTACCTAGCGCAAAGTGGATATGATGTTACAGTATTCGAAAAAAACGATGCTATTGGTGGTCGTGCTAGACAATTAAAAAAAGATGGGTTTACCTTTGATATGGGGCCAAGTTGGTACTGGATGCCAGACGTTTTTGAACGTTTCTTTGCTGATTTTGGAAAAAAAACTACCGATTATTATGAGCTTATAAAATTGTCTCCAGCCTACCGCGTGTATTATGGAATTGATGACTTTATAACCATTGCCGACAATTTAACTGAAATTATAGCTGCTTTTGAAGCTATCGAAAAAGGAAGCGGTGCTTTGCTGCAGGATTTTATGGCTCGAGCCAAAAGTAATTATGATATTGCCATTAAGGATTTAGTATATCGTCCGGGCGTTTCGCCATTGGAATTAATTACTCCAAAAACCGCTATGAAAGTAGGTGAATTTTTTAGCAACATCAGTAGAGATGTTCGCAAGAAATTCAAAAACAAAAAGTTGATTCAAATTCTAGAATTTCCGGTTTTGTTTTTAGGCGCCAAACCTTCAGATACGCCATCATTTTATAGTTTTATGAATTACGCCGACTTTGGATTGGGAACTTGGCACCCCAAAACAGGAATGTTTGACGTAGTTCGTGCCATGGAAAGTCTAGCTAAAGAGTTGGGAGTGAAATTTCAAACGGATGCCAACATTGAGAAAATTATTGTCGAAAATAAAACAGCTGTAGCCATTCAAGTTAATGGTGAACGCATAGATTCTGATTTGGTTTTGAGCGGTGCTGATTACCACCACACCGAAACTTTATTGGAGCAGGAGCACAGAGCCTATACAGAGAAATACTGGGATAGTAGGGTTTTTGCACCTTCGTCTTTATTATTTTATGTGGGTTTCAATAAAAAAATCGATAACATTTCGCATCACGCTTTGTTTTTCGATGTAGATTTTTATCAACACGCTAAAGACATTTATGATGAACCACAATGGCCTAAAGAACCTTTGTTTTATGCGAACTTCCCTTCGCTAACAGACAAAACTGCTGCTCCTGAAGGAATGGAATCGGGCTTTTTTCTAATACCTTTAGCACCAGGAATCAATGATACTGAGGCGTTGAGAGAGGAATATTTTGATAAAATAATTGATCGTTTTGAAACTTTAACAGGTCAAAGTATCAAAAACAATATTATATTTAAACAATCTTTTTGTAAAAATGATTTTGTGTCAGAATACAACTCATACAAAGGAAATGCCTATGGAATGGCAAACACTTTATTACAAACCGCATTTTTGAGACCAAAGTTAAAGAGCAAAAAGGTTAAAAATTTATATTTCACAGGTCAGTTGACCGTGCCGGGACCAGGAGTTCCACCTGCATTAATTTCTGGAAAATTGGTGTCGGAATTAATTAATAAGCAATTTTCAGAACAATAGTATGAAGCAATTATTTGATGATGTATCTTTTAAATGTAGCAAGTTAGTTACTAAGAATTATAGTACTTCTTTTTCACTAGCGGTGTATATGTTATCACCTGTTATTAGAGATGCCATTTATAGCATCTATGGTTTTGTTCGCTTTGCGGATGAAATTGTCGATTCTTTTCATGGATACGATAAGGAAAGTTTAATTACAGAGTTTGAGGATGAGTATTACAAGGCCAAAGAACGTGGCATCAGCTTAAACCCTATCTTGAACTCGTTCCAGCAAACGGTAAAGCAATACAATATTACAGATGATCTAGTTCAAGCTTTCTTGAAAAGTATGAAATTAGATCTTATTAAATCAGATTACAACAGCAAGGAAGAGTATGATGATTACATCTACGGATCAGCTGATGTAGTGGGATTGATGTGTCTGAAGGTATTTGTATCAGGAGATGACAAGCGATATGCGCAGCTCAAAGATGAAGCGATGCGATTGGGATCAGCGTTCCAAAAAGTAAATTTTTTACGCGACTTGAAAGATGATAACTTGGTTTTGAACCGGAATTATTTCCCCGGAGTCGATCTAAATTCATTCGACGAAAATGCTAAGAAAGCAATTATCAATGAAATCGAAGAAGATTTTAGAGTAGCCTACGAAGGAATTGTTAAATTACCTATTGAGGCTAAGTTCGGTGTTTATACCGCTTTCGTGTATTATAAAAAATTGCTTAAAAAGCTAGAAAATACACCTTGTGAGGAAATAGGGAGCGCCAGAATTCGAGTTTCAAACTATACTAAAGCCGGATTATTAGCCAAATCTTTTGTTTCCTATAAATTGAAGTTAGTTTAGATTACCCTTACTTTTTTTAAAAAAATTGTTTGACTTTAATACAGAATAAAATGATATTTTTTTTGATTTTTCTAAGTACTTTTCTAATAATGGAATGTATTACGTGGTGCACCCATAAATATGTAATGCACGGCTCTATGTGGTATTTCCATGCCGATCACCACCAACCAAAATATGCTAATATTTTTGAACGAAACGATATCTTTTTTGTAATTTTTGCCGCCCCAAGTATAGCACTTTTTTACTACGGAGTAGAGGGAGGTTTGAATAACAAATTCTTCATAGGTTTGGGAATTATGTTTTACGGTTTGTGTTATTTTATGATTCACGATGTACTGATTCACCAACGTTTCAAATGGTTCAAGCACACTAATAACAAGTACTTAATCGGTTTGCGAAAAGCACACAAAGTGCACCACAAACACTTGGGTAAAGAACACGGCGAGTGTTTCGGAATGTTATTCGTACCGTTCAAATATTATAAAATATAAGTTTAATTGGGGCGTTACCCCACTTTCACTAGCGTTACAGCGGGGTCGGGCAATCCGTTCCCGCTTTTTTTATCCTGCTTAAAAAAGCAGCACAAAAAAGAGCTCCACTGCTGTCCCTTACGCGAGTCTGTTACTAAGACATCATTTATTTTAAAACACCAAAAATGAAAATATACAAACAAGAAACCGTGCAGCATGTCAATGCCACTGTAGAAGAATGCTGGACTTTTTTCTCTAATCCAAGAAATCTTCAAAAAATTACACCAGAAGGAATGGGTTTTCAAATCACTGATTTTGATCAAAAATCTATGTATCCTGGCCAAATTATTCAATACAAAGTAACGCCACTCTTTGGAATTACCTTATCATGGATGACATTGATTACTCAAGTAAAGGAAAATAGTTATTTCATCGATGAACAAAAATTTGGTCCTTACAGTTTTTGGCACCACAAGCATTTCTTTGAAGCAACACCTACTGGAACTAAAATGACAGATGTGGTGCACTACGGATTGCCATTAGGGATTTTAGGACGTATAATGAATACGTTAGTGGTGAAAAACAAATTAAAATCCATTTTTGAATATCGTGTGACTAAAGTGGATGAATTATTTAATAAAAAGTAATGAGCAAGCAAGCTGTTTCCCTTTTTTGGTTCAGACGCGATTTGCGTCTCGAGGATAACATAGGATTGTTTCACGCGCTGAAATCTCCATATCCTGTACTACCTATTTTTATTTTTGATGAGGCTATTTTAAACAAGTTGCCAAAAAATGATGCTCGTGTTGGTTTTATCCATGAAAATCTTTCTAAAATAAATGCACAACTAGAGGAAATAGGAAGTTCCCTTTTAGTTCAAAAAGGTGAAACTGAAACTGTTTGGCAAACTTTATTGACACAGTACGATGTCAAAGAAGTTTTTTTTAATAAAGATTATGAACCGTATGCTTCAAAACGTGATGCCGCTATTTGTGGACTATTAGAAGCAAATCATGTTGTTTCGTATTTATTTAAAGATCAAGTAATTTTCGAAGAAAAAGAAATTACTAAAGCAGATGGATTGCCGTACACCGTGTACACTCCTTTTAAAAATAAATGGTTAGAAAAATACAAATCGAAGGCTCCAGTTCAGGAGTACGATGCCACTTCACTTTACGCTAATTTTCACAAAAATAGTTTTGTGATGCCTACTTTAAATGAAATTGGTTTTGAAGAAAGTAACATCAAAGTTAAGCCACATAATCTTAAATTTATAAGCAATTACCAAGACACGCGAGATTTTCCAGCGATGGATAAAACCTCGTATTTATCCCCTCATTTACGGTTTGGAACAGTTAGTGTTCGCAAATTAGTTAACTGGGCTTTTCATAAAAATGATGTTTTTTTGAGTGAACTTATTTGGAGAGAGTTTTTTATGCAAATCCTTCACAGTTTTCCTAAAGTAGTCAATCGTAATTTTAAATCGGCGTATGACGGCATTCAGTGGCGCAATGACGAAGCTGATTTTAAGCGTTGGTGTTCTGGAAATACAGGTTATCCTATGGTAGATGCAGGAATGCGACAGCTCAATGAAACCGGCTACATGCATAATAGAGTTCGTATGGTGGTTGCTAGTTTTTTATGCAAGCATTTATTAATCGAGTGGCAGTGGGGCGAGGCATATTTTGCTGAAAAATTATTGGATTATGAAATGTCTGCCAATGTAGGGAATTGGCAATGGGCAGCAGGTACCGGTTGTGATGCAGCTCCGTATTTTAGAGTATTTAATCCCGAAATTCAACAAAAGAAATTTGACGAAAAAGGAGTCTACATTCGCAAATGGATTAAAGAATTTGATTTGGGTTATGGAAAACCTATGGTAGAGCACGCCATGGCTAGAGATAGAGCTATTGCTACATACAAAGCTGGAATTTTAAAATAAAATACAGATTGAACAGTGTATAAATAGTTCAATTTGTATGGTCCTTGTTCTAGTAGATATTGAAAAGGATATTTTTTTATTCCTTAATTAATTTATTGAGCATTCCATTGAAGATAAAACCATGGAAGGGTAAAACAGAGTACCAATAGAGTTTACCCCAAATTCCTTTGGGTCTAAAAGTAGCTGATTGGTATAAAGTGTGATTTATAATTTTAAATTCGAGCCAGGCTTCTCCCGGAAGTTTCATTTCGGCAAACAAAATAAGTTTACCCTCCTCCTTATTGGCATACAAAACCCTCCAAAAATCCAAAGCGTCACCAGAATGTATATCGTGTCTGTTGGTTCTTCCTCGTCTGGAGCCCACACCACCGTATAATTTATCAATAAAGCCACGTAAGTTCCAGAGCCAATCTCCATAATACCAGCCTGAGTCGCCACCTATAGACCAAATTTTGTTGATTGTAAACTCCCGATCAATAAGTTCCATTTTTCGACGGTCGATAAAACAGTCCTTTTTGGGAACTTTTAAGTAGCCCGACATATTAGTTGTAAAACGACCACTCACCAAGGAATCTTTCCAACTGGATGCTACTTTATCTTCATCAACTTTGATCAAAGCACGTGAGAGTCCTTGTTGGTAAGTCATAGGCGTTACGTGCAGCAATTCATTAATTCGGGTATCATTACAAACTACTTCTACTTTCATACTGCTGACTAACGCAGATGCCAATCTGTAAGACGTTGAAGTTACAAAATACAACCAATAGGACGACAATTTAGGTGTCATTACTGGCACAGTAAAAATCCATCGTTTTAGATGTTTTGCTTCTGCAAAACCCAAAAGCATTTCTTTATACGTTAATATATCTGGTCCACCAATGTCGAAACTTTGGTTGTAAGTAAGCGGATTTAATAATGATTTGGATAAAAATTCAAGCACATCAGGAATAGCAATGGGCTGACATCTCGTGTTGAGCCACTTTGGGGTAATCATAACGGGCAGCTTATTGACTAAATCTCGAATAATATCAAAGGAGGCGCTTCCTGAACCTACTATAATTCCAGCTCGTAAAGTGGTAGAGGCAAATGTACCTGTATTTAAAATTTCTTCTACTTTTTTTCTTGAGGACAAATGTTTTGATAACGATGTATCGTTTACAATACCACTCAAATAAATCACCTGTTTCGCTTTGGTAGTATTCAAGCGGGTAACAAAATGATGCGCGGATAGGCTCTCAAGTTCATCATAATTAGCGTCAGATCCTGACATGGAGTGAATCAAGTAATAGGCAGCATCAATTTCATCAGGTATTGCTGTTAACGTATCTTCATCAAGAAAGTCAACTTCTATGATTGTGATATGGCTGACGCAGTCAATTGGACAATAAAATCTATTCTTATCTCTTACACAACAGATTATTTCGTGACCTTGTTCTACCAATAATGGTAAAAGTCGCTTCCCAATATAACCTGTTGCACCTGTTAAGAGAATTTTCATAATGTATATTTTTAATCATTTAAAAGTAAGACAAATAAAAGGGATCAAGATCCTTAACATCCTTTCGGTTATTTAAGCCATACTTTGCATAAAATAGCTAAATATAATTTAAAGCGAAGTCCATAAATATAATTATGTGTACACTTTGCTTTATATGAAAAAAATAGATTTGTAATTACAAAACAAAAGATTTTGCTATCGTTATCTATTGTTGAGTATTTATAAAATAAAGTTAACTCAATTTATTCGAAACAAGACTAATAAATTCTTTCCTTGTTTTATCTTTCTCAAAAGCTCCTGTAAATGATGAGGTAGTTGTTACAGAATTTTGTTTTTGAATACCACGCATTTGCATACACATGTGCTGCGCTTCGATTACAACAGCTACACCAAGCGGGTCTAAAGCGTCTTGAATACAATTCTTTATTTGATCTGTCAATCGTTCTTGCACTTGCATTCTTCTTGCAAAAGCGTCAACAACTCTTGGAATTTTACTCAAGCCTACAATCTTACCATTTGGAATATACGCCACATGTGCTTTACCAAAAAACGGTAACATATGGTGCTCACACATCGAATAGACTTCGATATCTTTTACCACAATCATTTGTTGGTGGTCTTCTGTAAACATAGCTGACCTAAGTATTTCCAATGGATCAAGGCCGTAACCATGTGTTAAATACTGCATCGCTTTAGCAACACGCTCTGGAGTTTTAAGAATGCCTTCGCGGTTTACATCCTCGCCTAAGTTTTCAATAATTACTTTATAATTATCAGCTAGAGCTTCAGTTATTTCAGTATCGTATTGTTCAATTTTTTCGTAACTTTTCATTTCTTTTATCATTGTATTCTGTGTTTCAATTTTATTGTAGGTAATTGTTTTTAAATTTTAAAAGTAACTATTCCATAATCCATTTCAAATATTTGACCGGAGATGGATTTAGCATTTTCAGAAATTAAGAAGTTTGCCATGTTTGCAACTTCTGCAGGTTTTAGATAGCCTTTCATTGGGTGGCGTTCTATCATGTTTTCTTTCATGCGGTCGTTTCTTAAAATACCTGCTGCAAGCGATGTTTCGGTAATAGTAGGCGCTATAGCATTTATGCGCACTACTGATGCCAGTTCAGCCCCCAATGATTTTACCAATCCTTCGACACCCGCTTTTGCAGTAGCGATGCTTGCGTGAAAGGGCATTCCTAATTTTGCCGCTACTGTGCTGAAAAGAACGATTGAAGGATCTGTACCTTTTCTTAGAACAGGTAAATATTTTTGAATGGCCTTCACTGCGCCAATCACATTAATTTCAAAATCGTTTTTGAAATCGTCAATGCTTAGACTTCCAATAGGTTTCAAATTAATAGAACCCGGGCAATAAATCAAAGTATCTATCGCTTCAATTTCAGGAAGTGCTTCTTTCAAAACATCTACCGAAAAATGTTTGAGGTTGGGGTGTGTGATCTCAGGAGCATTTCTGCTGATGTTGTAAACTATGTTTGTTTCTAATTGTTGCAACAAAATGGCACTACCAATTCCTTTACTACCACCAATGATTACTATGTTTTTCATATCTGTTATTAATCAGTTATATAAATTAAGGCAAAGTTTATTTATTAGTAACTAAAATTATCTTTTAGAAATTTTATTGTTATTGATTTGTCGCTGCATGGTACATTTAAAACGACCCTCGCGGAATTCGCGTAATTTTTCATGTTTGGTTTTACGACCCTGCACGCGTTCACGCCACATTCTAAAACTAGACGGTTTCATTTCGGTTCGCATCAAGTTGATTACTTCCTGCTCTTTTAATCCAAATTGCAGTAAAATAGCATCAAAAGTGGTTCGGTCCTCCCATGCCATTTCGATGATTCTGTCTTTTTCTAAATCGGTAAGTTCTTTTTTTGTGGTCACGCTATTTTAAATATTAAATTCTTGTACTTGTTTAAATTTGTTTGCTAAACATTATTCACTATCGCCAATATCTGCCATAGTATGTAATCGTAATATCCGGGTACTTTCTTCATTTACCAGCGGGTTTTTCTTCATTTTCCATAAAAAATCACTAGCAAATTTCCGTGTTCTTTCCATATTCACGATAGGTTTTGGATAATTGACACCAACTTCAAAGTCGTTAAATTTTTGATCCAAATACGTCATTTTATACGGTTCATGAATAAAAACACGGGGTAAGCTTCTTAATTCTGGAACCCATTTTCTAATGAATTCACCTTCAGAATCGTGTTCGTAGCTATTTTTTATCGGATTGTAAATACGCAACATATTAATGCCTGTTTCACCAGCTTGCATTTGCAACTGCGGAAAATGGATACCAGGCTCAAAATCTAGAAACATTTGTGATAAATGTTGTGTTGCTTGCTGCCAAGGTTGCCATAAATTATGAGTAAAAAAGGAAACTAACATCGCTCTCATCCTAAAATTTAGATAACCAGTTTCATTTAAGCAGCGCATACACGCATCTACCAATGGGAATCCTGTTTGTCCCGTTTTCCAGGCAATAATGTAATTTTCATTCACTTTTTTATCCAAAGAATGAAAACCTTTATTCACGCTTTCGAACTCCATAATTTCCTCCATTTCAAATTTTTGTATGAAATGAGCTTGCCAAGTTAGTCGGGATAGGAACGAGTCTATTTGTTTTTTATCATTGCAGTGTAATTTAAAAGTGGCTGCTTTTTGTAAAACTTGTCTAGAGGATAAATTTCCCCAAGCTATATAAGGTGACAACCTGCTGCAACTTTTTCGCGCTAGTAAGGGTTTTGATATATGAGAACTATAATTATGATAGCGTTCATCAAAAAAAGTCTTGAGATATTTCTCGGCCATAGTAGCACCTCCTTTTTGGAAAATGGTATCCGGGACAGTTGCTAAATCAGCTTTTTCGAAAACAGTTTCTAGTTCATTGATTTCCTCAACATTGATATAATGATCTGGTTTTGGATCAAAGTCAAACTGCGGCTGATTCATATAATCTTCCCATTTAGAAACCCAATTGTTTCTGTTTTTGAGAGCTCTAAAAATGCCGTTATTTATATTTTCTTCCCAGTTGATTAAATTGTTTTTACAGAAACGTTTAAAGGTTTTATCTCTTTCATAGGTGATTTTCAAACCTGTTTCTTGGTGAGAATACACATTGTCAATTTTATAGGTTTCCTCTAATATATTAAAAACTTGAAGTACTTCAGATGAAACGGCTAGCACTTTAGTATTGGATTTTTCCAATTGCTTGTTGATATCTAACAGAGATTGCTTAATAAAATTCCAATGTCTCTTGCTGTAATGGGAATCATTTTCTAGTGATTTTTCGAAAACATAAAGAAACAAGGTCGGAATACCTGTTTTAGTTGCATTAAAAATTGCTTCGTTATCTTGTAAACGAAGGTCTCTTTTAAACCAAACTACATTTATATGTTTTTTATTTATACTCATCTATTTTTTTAAAATAATTTTTGTTGCAGCCACAATTTTTGGAATTTAAATTGCCCGTCATAGTTGGATGCTTGCAACTTGATATTAAATTTACGATCTCTAGGGTCGTTTCCTACTCCTGAAACATACATCCAGTTTCCGTAGTTGCTGTGTACATCATAATCTACAAGCATGGCTTCAAAATACGCTGCTCCAATACGCCAATCAATCAGTAAATCTTTGGCAAAATACGACGCCACATTTTGTCTGCCGCGGTTGCTCATGAAACCTGTTTCGCGTAGTTCGATCATGTTGGCATTTACAAATGGCTCTTTTGTTGTGCCGTTAATCCAGCCTTTTATTGCTAATTGATTGTTTTTCCAATCGTAATCTCTATCTAATATTCCACCAATTTTAAATATGGTGTCTCCATTTTTCAAGGAGATGTATTTAAAATAATCTCTCCAAATCAATTCAAATATCAGCCAATAAGTAGATTCGTTTTTCTCTATTTCCTCTTCAAAATTCAGAATCTCCCAATAGATTCTTCTAGGCGAAAGGGTACCGTTTGCCAACCATGGAGAAAATTTAGAACTAAAATCGGTACCTACTAAACCATTACGGGTCAGTTTGTAAACGCTTAATTTTTTGGTTTCCCAAAAATAATTTTTCAGTCTTTTTAAGGCTTGATTTTCACCACCTAAAAATGGAAATGCTGACCTTGGATCTGGGATAAAAGCATCAAAACCAAGTTTTTCTAAAGTCGGGATTTCAGTTGTAATTTCCTGCCAGTTTTGCTTGGGTAATGCGAGTATTTCAAACTCTTCTCTTACCTTAGAACGTTTTTCGCATTGATTTCTAAATTGTGTAAAAACATTTGGAATCGACTCTATAGAAAACGGAATATCTTTTGGATGAAATAAAAATTGATTGTACGTTCCTAAGAATTTGGTTTCCTTGCAATTTGCTTTTACAGCTTCAAGTACTTTAGATTCCTCACTGGTCCATTCGTATTGAAAGTAAACAGTCGTGATCTCATGCTCAGTACTAATTTGTGGAACTACTTTTTCAGGCTCATCAAAATGGACTAAAAGCGGAATATTTAATTTCGATAAGTTAGATCTTAGTTCTGCTACTGATTCGATTAGGAATTTAGCTCTAAATTTTTCTGTTTTTTTAAAGCCAAATCTTGATTCTGTAAAATGTCTTGGATCAAAACAATATATCGCGATGACGCTTTCATTATTTTCCACAGCATTAAATAAAGATTCATTATCATGAACTCTTAAATCATTTCTAAACCAGATTAACCCTTTTTGTTTCTTTTGCATTTTTCGCTACAATATTTTACTTCATCCCAAACCTTTTCCCATTTCTTGCGCCAATCAAATGGTCTGTTGCAGACCAAACACATTTTAGAGGGTAGGTTGCCTTTTTTCACTAGTTGTATTTCTTATATTCGTTAACCACAATAGTTGCTTTTAGATCAAACATCAAATTATATAAGCCAAAAAATGTACGGTTCATATAGATAAAGTGTTTCGATCCACGGTTCCCATTCATTTTTTTCAAATTCGTATCCTTCGAAAAACGCTCTCCTAATTGTGCAATACTGTCAAAAAATGATTCATCAGAAAAATCGAAAGTTTCTGCTTGGAACGGTTTTGTAAATAAGGATAATAAGTCATGAAACATATCCGTGAAATAAGCTATTTCTTCTTTGGTATCATCCGTTCTTAATATTTCTAATTCAAATAATTTCGCATTAAAAATTTTGGGATCGTTGATTACTTTTTTGTCAATCAATTCAAAATAAGGCGTGTAAAAATCAGTAGGAATCTGTTTCATACAACCAAAGTCTAATGCGACTAATTCATTGTTATCGTTCACTAAGAAGTTCCCAGGATGTGGATCAGCATGTACTTTTTTCAAAATATGAATTTGATACATATAGAAATCCCATAAGGCTTGACCCACTTTGTTCGCTATTTCTTTATTGCTATTGGTTTTTGCAAATTCAGAAAGGTGCTTTCCGGTCATCCAATCCATAGTGATGATTTTTTCTGTTGAAAATTCAGGATAATATCGTGGAAAAACAAGATTTTCTATTTTTTCGCAGGCTGCAACAACTTCCTGACTTTGTTGTAGTTCTAACAAGTAATTAGTTTCTTCAATTAGTTTGTCTTCTACTTCTTTAAAGTATTTATCAGAATCTTTGCCTTGTAAGTTAAACATCCTAATAGCAATAGGTTTTACCATGGATAAATCTGAAGAAATACTGTTGGCAACACCCGGATATTGAATTTTAACTGCTAGTTTTTTGCCGTTTTTTACCGCCACGTGCACTTGTCCGATACTAGCTGCATTTACAGAATTAGCATTGAACTCGTCAAAAATTTCATTTGGTGTTTTCCCAAAATTACTTTTGAATGTTTTTAAAACCAATGGCGCGGATAAAGGCGGAACTGAAAATTGCGATAATGAAAACTTTTCAACATAGGCTTGTGGCAAAAAACTTTTGTCCATGCTTAGCATCTGCGCTACTTTTAAGGCACTTCCTTTTAAACTTTTAAGTCCATCATAGATATCTTCGGCATTGTCTTCGTTTAATTTATCACGTGTCAAGTCAGAGTTTACTATTTTTTCTCCGTAGTACTTCAAATAATTTACGCCCACTTTTGCACCAGTTTGCACCAGTTTAGTAGCTCTTTCAATTTTTGAAGTTGGGATGTAGTCAATTGTTTTCATTATTTATTGTATATTTTTTCTTTGAAAATGAATTTTCCAAAGTCAATTAAGCTGTCAATAGGAGCAATGTTCATCAGTTCAAATGTTGCTTTTACGGATTTTTCGATATAAATATCTGTTTTCTCAAATGCTGGAGAGGAATCATCTAACCAAAACTTCATAGTCAACAAAAGCTGAATCCAAGATGTTTCAATAAATGTTTTTTCTTGGAAATTTTGAAATCGTTCTTGTTGCGTTCTAAAATCGTCTGTGATAATTTCGATTAAGAAATTTTTGTAGCTATTTCTTAAACCGGATAAAAGCGCTAATTTTTTTAATTGATTGTTGTGTTCTTTCAAGACCATTACAACATAACTTCTGTTTGCTGTAAGGATTTCAAAGAAGGTAAAGTAAAAACTGAGCATTTTACTCCTCATATCATACATCTCGTATTCCTTATTTTTGTGCAGTAAATCGATTGTTTTCTCAGTAAACATTTTGAAAATTTCTTTTTCGATACTTTCTATAGTTCCAAAAAACGCGTAAAATTCTGTTTCTGTAAAATCATTCAGTTTTGTGAAATGATAAACTGACTTAGGTTTTTCGCTGTTTTCAAGTACATAATTCATGTACATTGAAACTATTTTATCCTTTGTGATGCTTGATTTTTTAGTTGCCATTTTTATGTATTTCAAATTAGAGTATAAAGGTAGTAAATGTTTAACTATATATTAATAAAGTTAAACAAAATTTAATATAATTTTATATCGTTATAAATTGTTAGTTTTACACTACTATGAAAAAAAATGTTTTAATAAGTGGAGGTTCTGGATTTATTGGGAGTCATTTAGCAAGTTTATTAGTTTCAAAAGGATACTCTGTTTCTATACTGAGTAGAACTGAAAAACAAAATAGAGATGGTATTTCTTATTACAAATGGGATGTTGCCAAAATGACAATTGATGAAAACGCAGTCATAAAAGCGGATTTTATAATACACTTGGCTGGTGAAAATATTGCAGAAAAAAGATGGACAGCCAAACGAAAAGCTGAAATTATCGATAGTAGAGAGCAGTCTACTCAGCTGTTGTATTCGGTGTTAAAAAAGAATAATAAGAAACTAGAAGCATTTATTTCAGCATCAGCAATTGGTATTTATGGTGCTTTAAATGGACAAGAAATTTGTACAGAACAAATGGCACCTGCTAATGATTTCTTGGGTTATATCTGTCAGAAGTGGGAAGAGTCACTAGATTTTATAGAAAATTTAAATATTCGAACAGTAAAAATTCGTACGGGATTGGTGTTAGGAAAAAATGAAGGTTTTTTGAGTAAACTGGTTCCGCTTTTTAAAAATAGATTGGGTTCCGCTATAGGCTCTGGCGAGCAATACATGCCTTGGATTCATATTGATGATTTGTGTGGTATGTATTTGCAAGCGATTTTAAATCCTACAATGGAAGGTGCTTATAATGCAGCTATTTTAGATGATACCACTAACACTCTCTTTTCTAAAACCTTAGCACGCATATATGGATATTCGATATGGTTGCCTAATGTTCCTGCTTTTATTCTAAAATTGGTAATGGGCGAAATGGCGGTTATTGTTTTGACTGGACGCAGGGTTTCATCTGATAAAATTGAACAAGTTGGTTTTCAATTTAAATTTAAAAACTTGGAGGTTGCATTAAGAGATTGTTTAAAAAAATAAGTTTATTGTAAGACACAACTGACTGTAATTTTTACTGTTTTGGATATTTTAGTATCTACTATGGCGGGAATTTTGATGTTAAAATCAGCTGTGTTTACTATAACTGATGTCACAAGTTCTAATCGGTTGTCTATTTTTTTCAAAAAACCGACACAGTTTATTTTTTTAGTTTTACCATGAATAGTAATTTTCCCGTTGATTTGATGCTGTTTTGCAGTTGAAGTACAATTTTTTAAATCAAATTTTTCGATTCTACCTTTGAAAATAGCTCTAGGATACTCGTTGCTTTCTAAGTAATTATCATTAAAATGTTCTTGCATCAAACTTCTTTCAAACTGAAAATCCTTAACATACATCCAACAGGTAAAATCACCAGTTTTAGTTATTAAAACGCAGTTTACTTTTTTATTAATAGCTTTTACTTCTTCAAAAAATGGAATAGAGGCTTCAAAAGATACGCTTGCATGATCTGTCATCATTCTTTCTTGAGCAAGCAGTTGCACGGCAAAAAGTAAAAGTAACGCTATTGTAATTTTTTTCATGGAATTGATGAATTAAATTACTTAAAATTACAAAAAATATTTTTTAAAACATAAGACTTTGACGACTAAAAAAACAAATAAAATTTATTATTTTGTACATTTTAATTAAAAAAAAGGAACTCTTTTTTTAATGTTTTAGCAGTGCTTTTTGATTTTATTTAGAACTAACGTTTTCTTAAGTTAGTCTTGTAATTCTAATTTTACGTTGTATTTTTTTAAGTTTTCTAGCGTCTCTACTGAGTTGTAATCAAATTTTTCTTCGTGCAGTTCTTTTTCTTTTTTCAACTCTATTTGTTTGATACAATTGCAAAAGCGGCGCACTTCATTTTTATTAGATAAAATTAATCCTGGAACAAGCATACTATTGCCTAGCTCGTCCTTGGCAACCATAGTAAAATAAGAGGAATTGCAATGTTTGATTGTTCCTGTTTGTATATTCTCGGCTTCTACACGAATGCCAATAACCATAGCACTTTTACCAACATAATTTACAGAAGCTTTCATAGTTACTAGTTCGCCAACTTCTATAGGCTTAAGAAAATTTACAGTGTCTACGGATGCCGTTACACAATAATTTCCAGAGAATTTTGAAGCGCAAGCAAAAGCAATTTGATCCAATAAAGACAGTATATAACCTCCATGAATCTTTCCGCTAAAGTTTGTGTGCGAAGGAAGCATTAATTCTGAGATACTGATATTCGATGAAGCTACAGTTTTAAAGGTCCTATTCATTATTTGATTTTAAAAGGCGAGTTTACTTTTTTTACGGCTACAATAAAGTAGCGAGTGTCTCCCCACCACGGGAACGTTCGGTAGCGCTCCACATAGTTCACTTGAACATATTGACCTTCCATATCTTTTAAATCAGCAATCACTTTTTCTTCACTATCCATCACAGAAAAAGTAAAAATCTGTGCTCCAGAAATTCCTTGACTAATTTCACCTTCCCAAGTTTTGAATGCAACACCTTTGTGACTGACCTTGATCAACTCACCAGATCGCACGCCTTCACTGTAGGTTGCTGTGTATAAAAAACCAAAATATCCTGCTACTGCTACTAGAAGGACAACACTGATAATCAATAAAAATTTTCTCATTTTAGATTTAGTTTAAAAGTTTATTTTCGTCTTTTTCTGCTCGGTTTAAGATACTTTCGGGAAGTGCTTTTTTAGCTTTAGCCCCCATTTTTTTTAATTTCTCGACACTTACAATTAAATTTCCTTTCCCTTCTACCAGTTTGTTCATGGCACCACTATATTCTATTTTGCTTTCGTCTATTTTTTTTCCTATTTTGATTAAATCACCCACAAAACCTTCGAATTTATCATACAAAGCACCAGCTTGCCTAGCAATTTCGAGTGCGTTTTCTTGCTGCTTCTGGTTGGTCCACATGCTGTCAATAGTTCGCAAAGTAGCTAATAAAGTGGCAGGTGTAACTATGACAATATTTTTTTCGAATGCCTTGTTGTACAAAC
This sequence comes from Flavobacterium sp. GNP010, assembly GCF_056428945.1. Taxonomy (NCBI): domain Bacteria; kingdom Pseudomonadati; phylum Bacteroidota; class Flavobacteriia; order Flavobacteriales; family Flavobacteriaceae; genus Flavobacterium; species Flavobacterium sp. GNP010. The sequence continues at coordinate 36,313 of NZ_JBWJVK010000018.1, forward strand.
TAGTATCCTCATTGAGTGCCAAAGCAAAAGCAGGTTCGATAGGAATAAATAATAATACAAAATCTGGGCTTTCAATTTGGTATAAATCCTGATAGTTCTTGTTGCCTAATTGCTCTACGTGACGTTTTATAGAATTAACGTGTTCTTTTAAAAAACTAGCTTTTACCTCTTCTTCCTCTTCATTGATGTATTTTTCATAGGCAGTTAAAGAAACTTTAGAGTCGACAATCATTTTTTTGCCATCTGGTAAATTGATCACTACATCAGGGAAAACGCGGTTTCCATCAGCAGTTGTAAAGGCTTGCTGCACTTCATACTCTCGTCCTTTTTCTAAACCTGATTTTTCTAACACACGTTCCAGTACGAGTTCGCCCCAATTGCCTTGCATCTTGCTATCTCCTTTTAATGCTTTTGTCAAGTTGATTGTTTCTTTGCTCATTTGGATATTCATTTCTTGCAATCCCAATATTTGTTGACGCAGAGCGGCATGGTAATCGATGCTTTCTTTGTGTGTGTCTTCGACTTTCTTTTCAAACAATTGAATTTTATCCTGCAAAGGGGACAAGATATTTTTCATGTTTTCCTTGTTCTGTTCGGTAAATTTATTCGATTTTTCCTCTAATATTTTATTGGCGAGGTTCTCAAATTCTTTCGTGAATTTTTCTTGAAGTTTTTCTACTTCTTCTTTTTGTTCTTTGTTTCGTTCCCAAAGATTCTCAAAATCTACTTCCTTTTTTGAGAGTTGAATTGCAAGACTGTCTTTTTCACTTCTGATATTTTCTTTTTCAGTATTGGATGTTTCTAATTGTTTTTCAAAGGCTATTTTCTCCATTACAATTTGCTCTTTCAGTTGATTAAACTGTGAACTGGAAGCAATGAGTTTCTCCTCTAAACTAATTTTTTCCGACTGGAATCTGGCAGCGTATAGCATCTTGCCAATGAAAATCCCGATAGCGAGTGCAACTATGAAAATCAATAAAAATGGAAGCATATTTGACATAGAATTTCTTTTTGTAAGTTTGTAAAAATAAAGAAAAGTTTCCGAGTTTCTTTTGAGAAATCAAAATAGTATTTATTTTTTAGTATTCATGGAATTGTAAATTTAGTAATAACTTCATCTTTAAACTTTAGAATACATGCTGGATAAATCTTTAAAATTCAAAACGCTGTTTTGTGCAACAATTTCAATTGTGGGTTGGTTTGCTGTGATTTTTCAATTGTATCTTATTATCATTAATCGTGTGGCTTCACTTCCTGAAACAATCGTTCGATTTTTTAGTTTCTTTACTATTCAGACCAATATTCTCGTAGCAATTTGCTTTTCCTGTCTTTGGTTGGGGCCAAAATCCAATTGGGGTTTGTTTTTTTCAAAAGCGAAGAATGCAACTGCCATTACTTTGTATATTTTAATAGTAGGGCTAGTTTATAACGTAATCTTACGTTTTTTATGGGCTCCGACAGGTTCTCAGAAATTAGTAGATGAGCTGCTGCATCTCGTAATTCCAGTATTAGTTTTATTGTATTGGATTGTATTTGTAACCAAGAATGAATTGGAATATAGCACAATTTTTAAATGGCTAATTTTTCCTTTTGTGTACTTAATTTATACCTTAATTCGGGGCGCTTTTTTTAATTTTTACCCGTATCCATTTGTTGATGTAAACGCTTTAGGATATTCTGAAGTGATTCGTAATAGTTTTTTTATGCTATTGACGTTTTTATTTTTTGGAATGCTATTGATTACTGTAGGCAAAAAGACTGCAGTAAAGTCGTAATGCTGTTGTTAATTAAATTGCTGTATGTACTCGAATAAACCTAGTAAAAAGTACACTCTTATACCATATTTTGTAAATACTTTAAATAAATAAAGCCAGATTTCAGTTGTGAAATCTGGCTTTTATTTAAAAAATTAATTCTATTTATTTTTTAACAATTTTATTTCTATACATTACTTTGTTGCCATCGCTCACGGTATAAATGTATATTCCAGCAGGAAGTTTAGCGATATTTATAGTAGTGGTATTGCCATTAGAACTGCTATTTAATTTATACGGCATACCCATTGATCGTCCTAAAACATCGTAAATATTAAGCTGTAAATCTGTTGAGTTTTCTAAATTCACGACCACATTAAATGATTCGATGGTTGGATTTGGGTAAGCAATTGCGCTCAACTCATTTTTACCTATAACATCATTGGTACTTAACGTAATGTCTTCTTTAAGTTCAAATCTTGCGATTACTGGGCCATGATCTGACGTAGTAGTCGTGTAACTAGGTATGTCTGTTCTTGGATCGTAAACCATTATCGAATTTGGTACGTATTCATCTGTAAGTTCATTTGAGACTACTATATGGTCAAGAAAACCACCAGAAGACAAGTAGCTAAAAGCGCCTGCTTTACTGATTTCCAGTGTCAATGTATTGTAACGTGCAGTATCTTCAACCATTTTTTGATAAGAGGAAGGATTACCAGCAATAACAGACTGGTCCACATCATCATTAAAATCTCCTAATAGCATTACATTGGCATTTGGGAACTCAACATCTAAACTGTCTTTTAAAACTTCGACATCATATTTTCTCATATTGTATCGTGCTATATCCCCTCCGCTGTTGGCTCTTGCATGAAGATCTACAATTTTAATGTCTTTTTTGATACCACCAATATTTGTTTCTATTTCAACTAAATACGGTAAACGACCAGACGAATAAAAGCTTGAACCGTCGCCACCTGGGTAATTAGGAAGTGTTTTTGTTCCAGCACGTACTTCATCATACAATTTAGAGAATAGTACACGTGTCTTTTTTACTGCGGTAGTTTGTGTATTGTAAATCACTACTAATTTTTGCGGTGGAAAATTTACATCTGGAGCTTGAAACGAGCGTGACCAAACTGGAGAAACTGATTTTGCAAAGGTTTTTCCGTTAATGCTTATTTTAGTTATTAACAGATCTAAAGCTGCATCATCCGAAACTTCTTGAACAGCGTAAACATCTGCATTTAAAGTATTCATGACCTTGGCCACGTTGTCTATTTGTAGCGCATCATTTGTTGGACCAAATTCAGTTCCGCCTGTATCTTTAACATCAGTTCCAAAAAATTCTAAGTTATAGGTAACAATATCAAAAGTTTCCGCTTTTGTTATGGAAGAACCTTTGAAAGCGCCAATTTCTTGATTAAGTCCTGTTCCAGTTAACTTCAAAGGACCAGAAATAGTAAGCGCTTTTACAGAGGGAGCGAAACGAGCAAAAATTGTTTTGCCTGCTACAGCCTCGGCAGCGGTGATCACTACGCTAGTTTGAAAATTCGTATTGTCAGTTGATATTTGGAAATCAGCAGGAGCAGTTATGGTGATATCGCCGTAACCACCTGCCATAAATGCAAATGATTGACTTGATGAAGTAGTGTTAGGGCTAACCTCTCCAAAATTTAGATTAGGGTTAGATGCTATAAATGTTTCATTATTCGCTATTCGTACATCATCCAGTGTCCATTCCGCACTATCAGAACCGGTTCCAGAACCAGTCGATTCATAAACCCAAGCAATATAGGTGTGGTCGGTTTTATATGCTTGTAAGTTGATAAATTGTGATTGTTTGAATGTTCCAGTAGTTGTTGGGAAATCACCTTCTAATGCAGTCCATGTTGCATTTTCAGGGTTGCTTTTTCCATCATAATCTACTGAGACCATCAACTTAAGAGGTGTTCCTGAGAAAAATTTACGGGAATAAAAAGACAATAACGGAAATTGATTAAATGTATCTAAACGTAAATTTGGGGAAATCAACCAGTCTTTACTAGCACCACTTTCAGAAAAACCATTCATTTGTACCGCTGCAGGTCCGGTATTGAAACGAGAGGTTGTGCTTGCCCATTTAATCCTATCGCCAGTTACACTGTACGCTGTCCAGCCACTGTTAGAAAGAACATTTACATCATTAAAATCTTGGATGTATGGATTTATTCCTACGCCTGTTAAGCTTACAGTCTTAGTAGTTGCATTTGTAGCTTCATGGTTTATTTGACCTGAAAAAACGCCAGTTGTATTGGGCGCAAATTTCACATATACAGTTAGTGTTGCTCCATTATTAAAGTCAGCAGCTGCAAAAACTAAATTCGTTCCAAACCCTGTAGCTGCCGCTTTTGAAATAGTAAAATTACCTGATGCTGTTACCGTTACATCACTTGCTAAATTGAGTGCTGTTATTTGATAATTTAATGGTGCAGAGTTGAAATTTTGCTCTACAAAACTAAAATCTAGTGCCGTTTTAGACGTAGTAATAGAAGGCACTGCAACGCTTGAAGTGGTAACATTTAATGTGTTTACTGTAGTTTGTAAGTTTCCTGCAGTATCTTCTGACACAGAGTATACCACATAAGCAGTACCCGAAATTAATCCAGTGTTGTTTTGGGTGTATTCTAAAGCAGGATTAACAATTGTAAGCGTTCCAGCTCGTAAAGCTGCAGTATTAGAAGCATTTGTTCCTGCCTTTATTTGTGCAGCGGTTGGAGTAGTACTTCCTGAAGCTTCAACTATAAAATAAGTTTTTCCAGCTTCATTAATTTTAGTCAAAAAATCAAATCCATCAGAAAGGATGCTACTTATTTTAGGAAATCCATCTGCATTTACGGGCGGAACAACATCGTTGATCACCGTAATGTTATCAATGGCAAAAGATGGTCGTGAGCCACCTCCAGATAATTGTTTGGAAATCCATCTGATTTGAACTACGTCTTGGTTGTCGCATTCTGCAGGCAATAAAACTTTTATTCTTTGAATATTTTGTCCTGTAGTACCGGAAATTTGCTGCGTTGTATTACTTGTATAAACTGTAGTTGGTAAGGTGATGAAATTAGCTGTACTACCGACACGGTATTGCAACACCATATCATTGATACGCGTATTAGTTGGATCAGCATATGGATTACGTATCGTCATCGCATCATATTCCACTGATATGGCAGTTTTACCTGTAGTTTTGATAGCCAATCCAATGGTAAGATCTAGTGATCCTGTGTTTAAAAAACCTATTTTTCCATTGTAATTATGGATATTTCCACTTGAGGTTGCAGCGGTGCTATTTGCAACTAACACTCGATCTGCTCCCAAAGTTCCAGTGGTCACATACGAACCGCTTGGTGCTATACTTGCGGTCCAACCTTGAAATCCTGCAGGATAAGTGGTAGAAGCAACATCTATAGTGGAAAAATCTTGTGAAAAAGGTAAATTTTGAGGTGCAGGCGATGTTCCTTGTGCCAGTAGAGTTGCTGAAAAGCAGCATAAAAAAGTAAAACAAGCTACAAAGTAGCGCAAATAGTAATTATGTTTCATAGATATTTAAGGTAAATTTAGGTCGCAAATTTATAAGTTTTAATGTTAAGAGAATATTATAAATTTATCTAACTCAGTATTTTAAAAATTAATAATTTGAGATCCTATTTTTCTTTTTTGCCAACCGTTAATTAATACCTTTTTTTAATTCAATAAAAAAGCCAACAAGAAATAAATTCCTTGCTAGCTATTAAAATTTTTAATACAGTATTTCTGTTTTGGTATAGCGCTATGAGACTATTTTACTCGTCCAATTTTATATTTCCGCGATTTTCTTTGTTATCAGGGTGTTCATTAGGATATCTTTTTGCTGTAATATCAGAGTTGTAATCTTCATTTTCAACGGTTCTCATATTTTCTTTTTCTGAAGATACACCGCGACTCAAACTTTCGTTTTCATTCCAATTTCTTTCTTCAGGTTCTGGTATAGAAGCTATTTTTTGGTCTACATTACGGGCTCTTTGCACCAGTTTTTCATTTCCATTGGCGTCAATTTCCACTTCTTCTTTAAGTATTGATGCGCCTGTGGCAGGATCTTCGGGACTATTATTTCCGCTTAATCCTTCATTTGTAGTTTGTTTATTATTGGATTTTTTGTTACTTAAATCGTCGCTTTGCATGATATTTTTTTTAAAAGTTACTATTTTATTCTACTATAAGATTACAACAAAAATCCTTGTTATTTTAATCATTTAACATAGCTTTTGCTTTCTAATAGTAATTGTATAGCGACACTATTTTAAATCCATCAAAAACAAAACTATCTTTGCTCACACAAACAATCGAATAAAATGCCGCATTCTCACTTCATCATTCACAAACCTTACGGATATTTAAGTCAGTTTATTTACGAGTTAAAAAGAAAAAAGAAATTGCTGGGGGAGTTGTATAATTTTCCGATTGGGACAATGGCAATTGGACGTCTTGACGAAGATTCGGAAGGGTTGTTATTGTTGACTACTGATGGGATGATGAGCGAAATTATTCGAAGTAAAAAAGTAGATAAAGAATATTTTGTGCAAGTAGATGGTGTTATCAATCAGCAAGCCATTGATCAAATAAAGAAGGGAGTTGAAATTGGATTTAACGGTACCAAATACAAAACCAAGCCTTGCCAATCCTTTATTTTGAATGAAATTCCTAATTTTGGCCAACGCGGAAAAAAAATTCGAGATGACCGCCATGGTCCCACTTCTTGGGCATCGATTACAGTCAATGAAGGCAAATTTCGCCAAGTGCGCAAAATGACGGCTGCTGTTGGTTTTCCCACGTTACGTTTGGTTCGTGTTCGAATAGGAAGCATGCATCTCAATGATTTACAGGCAGGGGAAGTTAAAGAAGTTGAGGATTTTCAAATAGAGATGTAACGGATTTGATCTGAATCTTTTAATTTTTCAATTTTTTAATAAAGTATACTATGTTAAATATCGTTCTCGTAGAGCCAGAAATACCTAACAATACCGGAAACATTGGCCGCTTGTGTGTGGGCACAGAAAGTCGTTTGCACTTGATTCATCCTTTTGGATTTGTCATTAATGATAAAAACCTCAAACGTTCTGGATTGGATTATTGGGTGCATCTTGATGTGACAGAATATCAAAATGTAGCCGAATGGAAAGCGCAGATATCAGACTTGTCACGCGTTTTCTTAATGAGTTCTCATGCTTCAAAATCGTATTTAGAAACTGATTTTCAGGATGGCGACTGGTTGGTTTTTGGTAAAGAGAGTAAAGGCTTGAGCCAAGAAGTTCTCGCACAGTTCGAAAATCACTTAACTATTCCTATGTCCCCACTAATCAGGAGTTTTAATATAGCGAATTCTGTAGCGTTTGTTATTGGTGAAGCAAAAAGGCAAATAAGTTTGAACGTTTAAGAAATTACAAACTTCCCTTTTTCGGCATCAAAAATAATATGCTCGTCTTTAAATAGCGTGTTGAAACTGCCTTTTGCAATGAAATTGCAGGGTTCGTCTTGTAGCACTATTTCTGGAGTCATAATAATCATTTCGTCACTCAATTGTATGGCCATATCGATATCATGCGTAGAAAACAAAATGCATTTTCCGGTTTCCTGTGTGAGTTTTTTTAAAAGTTTGAACAGTGCTACTTTATGTAGTAAGTCCAAATGGGTAGTGGGTTCATCCAAAATTATTAATGGAGTATCTTGTGCCAAAGCCCGTGCAATAAGTACTTTTTGTAATTGTCCGTCACTGATTTCATAATGCTTTTTGGCGGTTAAATGACTAATTTGTGTCAACGCCATGGCTTCGTTAACTTTTACAATATCAATGTCAGATAAAGTTCCCATCCAGTTGGTGTAGGGTTGTCTTCCTAAAGCAATGAGTTCAAAAACGGTTAAATTACTGGGAGGTAATTTTTCGGTTAAAACGATACTTAGATTTTGTGCTAAAGCCAAAGGTTCATAGGAAGTAATTTTCTTTTCATTCAAAAAAACAGCACCCATTAGCGGTTTCTGTATTCCTGTTATTGTTCTTAAAAGTGTCGATTTCCCTATGCCATTGGCACCAATTAAAGCAATTAGTTTTCCTTTTTTTAAAGAAATAGAAATATCAGAAGCTACTATTGTTTGCTTTTTTTTATGAGAATACCCAATGCTGATTTGAGAGGCTTGTAAGATTATTTTGTTTTCCATTAGGCAATCATTTTTCGTTTCCTAACCAATAACCAGATTACAACTGGAGCGCCAATTATAGAGGTTACTGCATTGATGGGTAGCGTGATATTTAATCCAGGTAACTCTGAAATCACATCACAAATGAGCATTATTGATGCTCCTAAAAGCAACGTACTCCAAAACAATACCGCATGGTTGCTGGTTTGAAATAGTAATTTTGCAATATGCGGAACGGCTAGTCCAATAAAGGCAATTGGTCCTGCATATGCGGTGATACTTCCTGCTAAAATACTGGTGGCGAAAATTATAATTAAGCGTGTTTTTTTGAAATTCATACCTAAACTACGAGCGTAATTTTCGCCCAATAATAAAGCATTTAAGGGTTTGATACTAAAAACACTCAACAACAGTCCTGCTACAACACAAACTGTCAAAATTAAAATAGAAGACCAAGATAAATTGCCTAAGTTTCCCATAGACCAAAATGTAAATTTTCGCAACTCTTCGGCTGTACTGAAATACGTGAGAATACCCACTATTGCGCTGGTAAAGCTACCAAACATCAATCCTACAATTAATATCGCCATAGTATCACGTAACTTTTGGGACACCAATAATACTGCCATCAAAACGATTGAACTTCCTATGGTAGAAGCCAAAACAACTCCATAAGGAGATAGTAATAAAGTGCTCAAAAATGGTGGCAAAAAGCCAGCTCCTAAAAGTACAAAAGCTACTCCTAAACTAGCACCAGAACTTAGTCCCAATACATAGGGTCCTGCTAGTGGATTTCGAAACAAAGTTTGCATCAACAAACCACTTATCGACAGTCCCATTCCAACTAGAACAGCTGTAATGGATTTGGGTAAACGGTAATTCATAATAATGTACTCCCAACTAGATTTGCTGGCTTGACCGCCCGTTAAACTAGTGTAGATTTCCTTAAAAGGAATCGTAATAGAACCCAAACTAATATTTACAAAAAACAAAAGCACAAGCACAAAAGTGAGCAAGAAAAATAAAATTATATTTCGTTTTTGGTGAGGCAATTTAATTCAGTTTTTGTGCAAAAGTAAATGTATAATTTGGAAGCAGTTCAGGATGGAATATTTTTATGTAATCTTTTAGTACTAAATCTGGTCGACTGGCGGCAACTTCATAATATACAGTTCCTCCTGTACTGCCTAATTTACTTTCGAAAGTATACACATTTCTAGATTTTAAAGCATCAAATTGATCGTAATGCGGATTGCTGTTTTCAAATTCTGCGAGATTCTTAAAAGAACCTGTTGCAATCCAGTATTTGGCAGTTTTGGCTTTTTCCAGTATTTTTTCAAACGACAAACTAAGGCTTCCAGTTCCTTCAACATCAGCCCATAAATAATTCGCTTTTGCATCCTTCATGAATTGGGCAACCCAGCTGTTTCCCCTTGCCACATACCACTGATCTTGATACATAGAGCCGTACAAAACGGTTGCTGTTGGTTTTTGGGAGGCCACTAATTGTGTCGCATCATTATAATTCTTGACAATTCCATCAAATAGTAGTTTGGCCTCTTTTTCTTTTCCAAACAAAGCACCATAAAGCTTGATCCATTCGGCTTTTCCCAGCGGTGTTTGCTCCATCCAATCCGCTTGAATGAGCACTTTTAGACCGCTTTTTTGTAGATTATCAATCATAGGATTGTTGTTGTCAATTCCAAAAGTCACCATTAAATCAGGCGCTAATTCAATCAGTTGCTCTGTATTTAATTTCTCATTTTGTCCTATGTTTTTAACTGCGCCGGCATCAATTAGTTTTCTGGTTTTTTCAGAGGAAACATAATCGGTGTGAGGGAAACCTAACAATGATTTTTCAACTTCAAGCATTTCCAAAAAAGGAATATTGGTAGTTGAGGTAACGACAATTGATTTTAAAGGAACTGAAATTGTAGTGTATTTTTGCAGGCTGTCAGGAATGCTGCCGCTTTTTTCTTTTAATATATAAGTGAAGTCCTTATTGGCTTCAGGCCAAGGATTTGAAACTTTTACTATTGAATAGCCTTCGTGCTTAAAGATAGCTAGACTTTTTGAATACGTTATGGAATTCCCAGTTGTAACTGCTGTTTTTATTGAAGTTTGCTCGTTTTTTTTGCATCCTATTAGCATTAAAAACAATATAAAATAAGTTAATTTCAGCGTATTTCCTTTCATGATTTTTTGCAAATTTGAAGACAAAGGTAAATTATAATTTTTTTATAATCAGAATCAAATTTTTAAAATGAGGCAGGAAGTATAAAACATAAAATAAGATTTATACTAATAGTTAGCTGCATACCTTTATATTTGTACTTCGTTTTTTTTCTGTTTTTATTTAAAAAAGGCCAGCAAAAAGAACCTTAAATGATAACTACAATGATGAAAATTTGTTCTTTTTTGCCTGCTGCCACTTCTATGATTTACGAAATGGGATTAGAAAGTCAATTGGTTGGTGTTACTTTTGAATGCCACTCTGACAAACCAAAAGTAGTTCGTTCCTATCTTGAAGGTACCAATCACACAAGCAAGGAAATTGACCAAATTGTATCACAATCAAAGGCACAAGGAAAAAGTTTATACTATATTGACGATGCTTTACTAGAATCGATTGCTCCAGATATTATTTTTACGCAAGATGTTTGTGATGTATGTCAAATAGACACCAGTCATGTGGCTCGTTCCATTTATAAACTATCGAAAGAGCCAGAATTAATCGCACTTATCCCTAGGAATTTACACGATATTTATCAAAATGCGATAACGATTGCAAAGGCTTTCAATAAAGAAGAGCGCGCTTATGAGTTACTGGCAAAACTAAAAAAACGAACCGATTTTATTCTGGATACGCTTCGCAAAAATAACGCGCCATTAAAACGAGTTATGGTTATGGAGTGGCTGGATCCTATTTATAATTGTGGACATTGGATACCGTATCAGATTTCGCAAGCTGGAGGCGTTGATATGCTTTCGAATCCATCGGGCTATTCGATTGTTACGGATTGGGAACGTATTTTGCTCTATAATCCAGAGGTTTTGGTTGTGGCACCTTGTGGTTTTGAAGTCAGCCGTTCAGGGCAAGAAATTGAAGCATTGACCAAATTAGAAGGTTGGGAGACTTTACAAGCAGTTCAAAATAATGCCGTTTTTCTAGCTGATGCCGATTTATTTACGCAACCTAGCACGACCGTTGTAGACGGAATTGAATTGCTGGCAGCACTATTTCATCCAGATCTTTTTGAAGTTCCAAGTACATTAAAGCACAAATATTTGTCTTTTCATGTTAATGAAAAAGTGAAATAATGACGAATACTTTTCCAAACGCTAATCGAATAAAAAACTGTTCTACCTGCGGAACTCCTTTTCATTGTGGGGACACACCTGAAGGAAGTAAGTGCTGGTGCAACGATTTTCCGCCCATTTTTACTCCGTCAGAAGTAGTGGATTGCCTTTGCGTAAGTTGCTTTACAACGGCTTGTTCCACTAAAATTGACGAATATGTTGCTACAATAACTCCCGAAACGGCAACAAATACTATAGCTAAAGATTTACCCAAAACGACTAATCTCATAGAAGGAATCGACTATTATCTAGAAAATGGGAACTATGTTTTCAAGACTTGGTTTCATCTTAAAAGAGGGCACTGTTGTACCAATGGATGTCGACACTGTCCGTATGGATTTAAAAAAATAAGTATTACACAGAATTTTAAAAATCATATTTAATTGACATTTAAACCTAAAGAGAATGATAAAAAACTTACCCATCTATATTTCAGTAGCTTTTGCACTGACCACAGTAGCTACTTTGTTACTTTTTTATTGGACTGTTAAGAACTCAAGTGGGGAAGCGATAAGAAAAAAAGCTAATGTTATTTTATTTGGCTTGATAATTTGGTTGGCTATCCAAGCGGTTTTAACACTAAATAATTTTTACAATTCTGATACCAATTCATTTCCTCCAAAAATTATGTTGTTTGGTATATTGCCAACAATTTTCACTATTATTCTTTTGTTTGCCACAACCAAAGGACGGCAATTTATAGACAGTTTACCTTTGATAAACGTTACTTATTTGAACATCTTGAGAATTCCAGTCGAAATCGTCTTGTATTGGCTGTTTTTACACAAAGCTGTTCCACAACTAATGACTTTCGAAGGACGAAATTTTGATATTATCGCGGGAATTACAGCCCCTTTTATTGCTTATTTTGGATTTAAGAAAGGAATATTGAGACGACAAATTATTTTAATTTGGAACTTTATTTGTCTTGGACTTTTAGTGAATATTGTAGTGAACGCATTGCTATCAGTACCTTCGCCAATACAAAAGTTCGCATTTGACCAACCGAATATTGCCGTCTTGAATTTTCCATTTAGTTTGTTGCCCACTTTTATAGTTCCGATTGTTTTGTTCGGACATTTGGTATCTATTAGGCAACTCGCCAGAAAACTAGAACATTAAAAATGAAAATAATTATAAAAAAAACTTTGAGTCTTTGCGCCTCTGTGGTAAATAAATAATAAAAAATGATATATTTAATAACTGGTGGTGAACGCTCGGGAAAAAGTAGTTATGCCGAAAATCTAGCAAAAGAATTGTCGGATAAACCAATGTATGTGGCGACAGCCCGAAAATGGGATGATGACTTCCAAAAAAGAATCGATCGCCATCAAAACGATCGGGACGAACGATGGATTAATATTGAAAAAGAAAAACACTTGAGCGAGATTGATTTTTCAGGAAAAGTAGCCGTTGTAGATTGTGTTACACTTTGGTTAACGAACTTTTTTGTAGATACTAAAAACGATATTTCTTTGTGCTTAGAGCAAGCTAAAGCTGAAATTGATGCAATTGCCAATCAAGAAAATACAACGATTATCATTGTCACGAATGAAATTGGTATGGGGCTTCATGCTGATACAGCAGTTGGAAGAAAATTTACCGAACTTCAAGGTTGGATGAATCAATATATTGCTGCAACTGCCGATACCGTTGTGCTTATGGTTTCCGGAATTCCAGTTACGATCAAAGTAAAAAAATAAAATAGCTATGATTTTACAGCATTGAATTCATAGAAAATAGTGCCCCATAGCGTATTACATATGCAATTAAAAATCAATAAATAACTACATATGAATTTTGTAACTTCTTGGAGTGGAGGAAAAGACAGTTGTTACGCAATGATGCGAGCAACCCAGCTAGGGTTTATTCCAAAAGTGTTACTAAACATGATGAATGAAAACGGCAAAGTGTCTCGTTCTCACGGATTGCCTTTGTCTATTTTGAATCAGCAAGCCCAAAAAATGGGATTGCCTCTGGAAGGAATTCCGGCAACTTGGGGTGATTATGAAGTCAAGTTTATTGCAGTTCTGAAAATCCTAAAAGCCAAATATGATTTGGAAGCAGCCGTTTTTGGTGATATTGATTTGCAACCGCACAAAGATTGGGAAGATAAAGTATGTGCCGCCGCATCACTAAAAGCAATTTTACCTTTGTGGCAACAAGACCGAATTGTTTTGGTAAACCAAATGCTTGAAAACGGAATTGTAACCATGATTGTTTCTTGCAATACAATGATGGGAGAACAGTATCTGGGGAAAATTTTGACCAAAGAACTAGCGCAAGAATTACACGAAAAAGGAATAGATCCTTGTGGCGAAAATGGTGAATTTCATACTTTGGTACTTAACTGTCCGTTATTTTCGGGAGCGATTGAATTGCCAGCATTCATTAAAATTACCTATGAAAATTATTGCTTCATTGTTTGGGAAGAATAACTTTTCAATAACAAAGAAACAATGGCAATATCAATTACAAAAATCAATATCAAAGCAATGTTTTTAAAATTGATTTTTTGCACTTGTCATTTAATTTGCCATTGAACTTTTAAATAAAAAAACATGACTTATTTAGATGAAATTTTAAAATCCCGTCGCGACACCCGCCATTTTACGGAGGATCAAGTGCCGGATGCTGTTATTAAAAAAGCACTACAAGCGGGACATTGGGCACCTTCAGTAGGTTTGACCGATGCCACAAAATACTATTTAATCAAGTCAGCAGAAATAAAAAAGGCGATTAAAAATTTGTTTACAGATTATGATGAAAAAGCAATTGCATCAACAGATCATGAACAACAAAAACAAGCCTACAAAGCCCTTAAGCTAGAAGCAATTGAAGAAGCACCATTGGGATTAGTTATTTGTTACGATCGTTCTGTTTTGAATAATTTTACTATTGGAACTGTTGGGAGCAATGAAGCAATCAAGTTTAGCGCGGTCTGTGCGGCACAAAATATTTGGCTTTCCCTAACGGAGCAAGGCTATTCTATGGGTTGGGTTTCTATCTTGAATTACTATCAGTTTAAGCAATTATTGGGTTTACCAGATAATATGGAGCCGTTGGGGTATTTTTGTGTGGGAAAACCAGCTACTGATTATGATAATCAACCCATGTTGCAACAACTGAATTGGAGACAAAAACAAGAAATTCCATTGGTTGAGGAAATCACTGTTTTGCATGAAAGTAAGGTGGAGAAAGTATTTTTTGAGACTAAAAAGGAGATAGATTCTGCTGCTTTTGCAAATGTATTACAACATAAAATCGATCAAAAAACCAAACCAACAGGTTCATTAGGAATTTTAGAAGTGCTCGCCAAACAAATTGGGATGGTATTTCAAACTTTAGAACCAAAAATAATAAAACCTAATCTAATTATTTTTGCTGCTGATCACGGAATTGCAAATCACGGAGTAAGTGCCTATCCGCAAGATGTAACTAGACAGATGGTTACAAACTTTTTAGTAGGTGGCGCAGCTATCAATGTATTTTGCAAACAAAACAACATCAAACTTTCTATTGTGGATGCGGGTGTGAATTATGATTTCCCTTTGAATACGAATTTGATTTCGGCAAAAATTGGGATGGGAACACAGTCTTTTTTGCACGGCCCAGCCATGAGCGGCATGGAACTGCAATTGTGCTTAAACAAGGGGCAAGAAGTCGTGAAAACGATTGCAAAAACGGGTTGTAATTGCATTGGTTTTGGTGAAATGGGAATAGGAAACACCGCAACTGCTTCAGTTTTAATGAGTATTATTTTAGCATTACCCATTGCCGATTGCGTAGGAAAGGGAACGGGTATCACAGACGAAAAGCTGATTGAAAAAATAAATATTCTTAAAAAATGCCTCGATAATTATGAGGGTGAGAGTAACTTAGAAAGCAAATTAGCCTACTTTGGCGGATTTGAAATTATGCAAATGGTAGGTGCAATGCTGGAAGCAAAAGAAAACAATATGCTCATTCTGGTAGATGGCTTTATCTGTAGTGTTGCTTTTTTAATTGCTTTTAAAAAGAAACCATCCGTTATAAAAAATGCTATTTTTTGCCATTCATCAGCAGAACAAGGACACCAAAAAATAGTAGATTATCTAGGAGTTCGATCCCTGTTGCAACTCGATTTACGGTTGGGTGAAGGCACGGGTTGTGCGATTGCTTTTCCTATAATTGAATCGGCTGTAGCTTTCTTGAATGAGATGGCTAGTTTTGAATCAGCGGGTGTTAGCGGTCGGTAAACGGCAGTAGAGACGCACTGCAGTGCGTCTCTACGTGCATCTCTACAGAAAAATAAACCAAAAAATAATTCTAAAAATGAAAAAAGAACTACATATATTTTTTACGGCTTTAATGTTTTACACAAGGATTCCGTGTCCTGCAAACATCGATCATAATCCAGATTATTTAAATAAAGCATCCCGTTATTTTCCTCTTATTGGTTGGATTGTTGGGAGTGCTGCTTTTGTAGTTTTTTATGTTTTTAATTTTTTAGTTGGGCCTGATATTGCAGTACTATTCTCTATGATTGCTTCTGTTTTAGTCACCGGAGCTTTTCACGAAGATGGTTTTGCTGATGTTTGTGATGGTTTTGGCGGCGGTTGGACCAAAGAAAAAATCTTGACCATCATGAAAGACAGCGCAATTGGCGCGTATGGTGCCATTGGTTTAATTTTGTTATTGCTATTGAAATATCAAGGATTGACTCAATTAATTGCAGTTCCGGAGAATCCTACTTTTATAATTTATAGTTCACAATTTACAATTCTTTTACTTTTTGTTACGGGCCATTCTATCAGTAGATTAGCGGCAATATCAATTGTTTTTACGCATCAATATAGTAGGGAGGATGCATCTAGTAAAAGCAAACCCATTGCACAAAATTACTCTTGGAGAGAAGTAGTAGGAGCTTTCTTTTTTGGATCAGTACCATTGGTATTTTTGTCTTATTTTCAGTGGCAAATCATTTTGGTTTTAATCCCTGTTTTTGTGACTCGATTCTTTTTAGCACGTTATTTTCAGAAATGGATTGACGGGTATACCGGAGATTGTTTGGGCGCAACGCAACAAGTTTGTGAAGTAATTTTTTATATAACTTTTATTGCTCTATGGAAGTTTATTTAGTACGCCACACCGAAACCGTTTGCCCAAAAGGCATTTGCTACGGACAATCAGATGTAAGTGTCATTGAGCCCTACGATGCTGTTTTTCAGTCTATTTTAAAGCAATTGCCATCCGATGCTATTTTATATTCCAGTCCCTTGCAACGTTGTATGCTGTTAGCAAACTTTATCAAAGAAAATTTGGGAATTACAAACATTACGCAAGATGATCGGTTAATGGAAATGAATTTTGGCGATTGGGAAATGAAAAATTGGGATGTTATTGATCCTGATGAGCTTAATCCGTGGATGGCTGATTTTGTAACAATTCGCGTTCCTAATGGAGAGTCATTTACCGATTTACACAGTCGTATTGTTGATTTTATACAAAGTGAACTCCACAATACGCATTCGAAACCAGTGATTATTGTAGCTCATGCCGGAATAATCAGAAGCTTTTTATGCCACATTTCAGCATTACCTTTGAAAGATGCTTTTAAAAATAAAGTAGATTTTGGAGCTGTAATCAAGATTGAATTATAAAATTCGCAATTATTTAGGTTATTAACTTAATATAATTTTATCTTTGCTACCGTATTGAGGTTGTGGTTTAAATTTTTTAAATCGCATTAAAAGGGAATCAGGTGATAGATTTCAAGTTTTAGATTTCAGATTTTAGGGTTTAAATCCTAAATCAAGAATCCTAAATCTTAAATCAAAAATCCTGAGCTGTACCCGCAACTGTAAGCTATCAAGCTTGTTGTTATCTACAAAACCATTGTTCGTCACGGCGAATGAGAAGGTAAACAACAAGACGCAAGCCAGGAGACCTGCCTTTTTACTTAACAAATATCGAGCTCTCGGGAAAAAGAGTTCAGAAATTATGACTACAAAAAAATTACTTATATTTTGTTTTTTAAGTGTGTGCCAATATGTCTTGGCTCAAAATAAACCTGCAATTTCTTTAAACGAGGTAATTGTAACTGACGGCGCCCTAAAAAAATTTTCAAAAACACTTCAGGTTCAGGTATTGAATGATTCTGTAATTCAGAGAAATTACAGTTCATTGACCAATTTATTGCGATACAATAGCTTGCTCTATCTGAAAGAATATGGTAACGGAATGACTTCTTCTGTTTCCTTCAGAGGTACAACTGCTGCACAAACAGCAGTAATTTGGAACGGGATTAACATAAATTCACAGCTTCTGGGACAAACGGATTTTAATACCATAACTCCTATGGGATATACTGATGTCTCTGTACGAACTGGTGGTGGTAGCGGTATTTATGGTAGTTCAGCTATAGGGGGGAGTATTCATTTGAACAATGAGTTGCATTTTAAAAAACAATTTCAGAATCTTTTACGAATTAATTTTGGAAGTTTTAATACTCAAGGGTATTACTACCAGTTTATTGCCTCAGATAAAAAAGTTGCTTCTCAGTTTAGTGTTTCTAGAAATAGCTCGGATAACGATTATAGTTACCCCAATTCAAATCAAAAAAATAAAAATGGAGATTATTACAATACCAGTTTAAATGGAAGTTTTGGTTATAAAATCAATTTGAATCATAAAATCAATTTTTACAGCCAGTTATATGACGGTTTACGGCATTTTTCTGGAACTTTAGCTTCCATTTCTGTTAGTAAATATTATGATTTGAACACAAGAAATTTGCTGGAGTGGGTTGGATTACATAGAGATTTCACTTCTAAGTTGAAATTAGCGTATGTAACTGAAAATTATAGGTATTATGAGAATAAAGACAAAGATATTTTTAGTGAAGGTGGCGCCAAAACGAAGATAATAAAATATGATTTGGATTATTCTCCAACTAAAAACTTCACCGTCAATTCAGTTATTGATTTCACTCAAATCAATGGTTTTGGGACCTCGATTGATAATGCTAAAAGAAATATAGCCACTGCAAGCCTGTTAGTTAAACATACATTAAGTCCTGTTATACAATATGAAGCAAGTGTTAGACAGGAAATTGCCACCAGTTATAAGAATCCCTTTTTATATTCTTTTGGGTTTGTTTATCAGCCACTTGAATTATACAGCATGAAATTGAACACATCTAAAAATTTCAGACTCCCATCTTTCAATGATTTATACTGGGAAGGGAGCGGTAATTATGAACTCATTCCGGAACTTTCCCATCAAATTGAATTGGGACAGGAATTAAAAATTAATGCTTTGAAGTTTTCATTGACGGGTTTTTATATTCAAACCAAAGGAATGATTCGTTGGATACCTAATGAAACAGGACAATGGACGCCTATTAATACAGCAAGTGTTGTAAATAAAGGGGTAGAGGCGACAGGAAGCTATTTCAAAAATTTCAGAGGACATAATTTTAATTTCAGTTTAGCTTACGGCTATACTTCGTCTGTGGATCAAAGCAATCAAAAACAACTTATTTATGTTCCGTATCATAAAATGACAATGAATGCAGATTACTCTTATAAAAACTGGTCTTTAAATTATCAATATTTATTCAATGGAGCTGTTTTTACCTCAGCGGATAATTATTACAGGTTAAAAGAATATCAGGTTTCAAATCTTAGTGTCTATTACAAAATAGGAGAATTCGACCATTATAAAATAGGAATTCAAGCACTGAATTTATTTAATGAAAACTACCAAATCGTTGAGGTAAGACCAATGCCTGGTAGCAATTATAATTTAACTCTAACAATTAAATACTAACACATGAAAATTAAAAATTTTACAATCGCAGTCTTGGCTTCAACATTATTTTTAGGGTCTTGTACCAATGATACTAATGAGGAAAAATCATTAGGAGCTTATGATAATGGTTTTTTTATAATCAATGAAGGAGGTTTTGGTAAAGCCAATGCTGAAATTTCTTTTATCAGTAATGATCTTATCACGCAACAAAACTCGCTTTATTCCGCAATTAATCAAGGGAAGTTATTAGGTGACACAGCACAAGATTTTAATGCTAATGGAGAGTTTGGTTACATAGTAATGAATGGTTCTAATACAATTCAAGTTGTAAACAGATATTCTTTCAAAAGTATTGCGACTATTGATAAAGATTTGAAAAATCCAAGATATATTGTTTTTGCAAATGGAAAAGGATATGTTACAAACTGGGGAGATGGAAGTGATGCAACAGATGATTATATAGCTGTTGTGAATTTGACTTCAAATACAATAGAAAGCAAAATTCCAGTAGTTGAAGGTCCAGAAAAGTTGATCGTTTATAATAATAAATTATATGTAGCACATTTAGGTGGATATGGTTCAGGAAAGACTGTTTCAGTGGTTGATGTTATGACTTCTAAAGTAACAGCTACTATTTCAGTAGGAGATAAACCGGCAAGTATTGAAGAAAATCAAGGTGTTATCTATGTTTTAAGTAGTGGTAAAGCTTCTTGGACTGGTGATGAAACTGCTGGGAAGTTGCAAAAAATCAATCCTACTACAAATATGGTTAGCACAACTTTAGATTTCGCCTTGACTTCTCATCCTGGTCAAATGGATATAGAAAATAATAAATTATATTTCACTCAAGCTAAAAATGTATTTGTGATGAATACATCAGATACTGCTTTGCCTTCAAAAGCGTTTTTTACAACGAGTTTTAGTGCCTATGGTTTTGCTGTTCACAATAATTCAGTTTACTTGGCTGATGCAGTTGATTATAGTTCGAATGGTAAAGTTGCTATTTATGACACAAACGGTGTTTTGAAAAATAATAGCACTGTTGGAGTAACTCCTAATGGATTTTATTTCAATAATTAATAGTTAAAAATAAATTTTAAAAATAAGGTTAGTTATAATTGGAAACGAAAAAGAGAGACAATCAGCGGTGAAAGTCTCTCTTTTTTATTTAAAACAGTTTTTATTTTAATTCGGAAACAAAAGATAGTATGGTAGATGCAATTTTATCTTGTTCTTTTTCATCCATTAAATAGGCTCTGTCAGTAAGATTGGAAAGGTAGCCTAATTCAACAACGATAGCTGGAACAACTGATTTTTTCAAAATAAAAAAGGGAGCTTTTTTTACTTCAGATGATAGTAAGCTGTTATTCTGCTTAAATTTAGTACGAAGCGAATTGGCAATTTCAGCTGATTTTTCATATGCTACAGATTCATTGGCAACATAAAACTCCATTCCAGATTTAGCTACATTCGCACTTTTGTTAACGTGCAAAGACAAAACTAAGTCTGGTTTGATATTATTAATAATAGCAGCACGATCGGATAAGGATAGGTTTTTATCTTCATTTCTCGTAAGATGCACGATCACATTTTCATTTTTATTTAAGAATTTTATTTTTTTCGTTATTTGTTCTACGATCAGTTTTTCAGTACCTGAACTAGAAGTTGCTCCAAAATCAGTACCACCGTGCCCAGCATCAATAACAACATTGATTTGCTTGGTCGTTTTAGTAATAGGTTTTACAAATGCGAAAGAAACTAATGTAGCACAGGCTAAAAATAAGGGAATTGATTTTTTCATATGGTAGTTGTTTAGTGATTTATGCATTATAAACTTACAAAAAAATAATTTATTGTTTGAGTTAATATTTTTTTTTAGAGGAGTATAAAGAAAATGGTTTAAAAAAAAGTATTTAACATTAAAAAAATGCCACAGATTCAAAGAGTATATTCTTTTGAACTTGTGGCAAGATTTTCTTGTATTCTTATTTATTGAATAGTGTAACATTATTTTTTAAGATTAAAAACAATTGTTCCGTTACTCCAAAGCTTTCAAGAGCCCTTTTGGTGCTTCCTCCAGATACATTTCATTTTGAAATCTTCGCATCGATTTAGAATCTTTAAAAAAATCAAAGTCAGTAGCCGTATTTGGTCTCATCATTCTATTTGTTCCATTAATTTTTCCAATAGCATAGCTTAGTAAAGGCTCTGATGGATCTCCCAGAACGCCATAAGTGCTGATCGATTCTGTTACCAGAAAATCAGGTTGTAATCCTTCAGGATAATCTCCAAAACCTGCAGAGTTCGATGTCTTAGCTACAATAAGCTGCATGGCATATCTGTGATTTGGATTTCTTTTGGTTGAACCAAAAGTAGGCGAATCGTATAAAGTGATTGAGGCTACATTTTTACCATATGTTACGTCACCTATCTGTACAACATTCATGTAAGGCTTCAGTCCATTAATAACAAGTTCACTTGCAGACGCGGTACCTTTTGTAGTCAAAACATAAATTTTTGTCATATTGACGCTATTTATTGATGCAGCATCTATTTTACTTGGAAAAATATAATTCGTATTTTTATCGCTATAGTTACTGTTCCACTCTAATTTTGAAAATATTTGACCTGAAAATTGTCCCGTAATCATACTTGCTAATCGGGTAGCAGTTTGCACTGATCCTCCACCATTGTAACGTAAATCTAGAACTAAATCGGTAATTCCTTGTGATTTTAAAAAACCAAATGCATCATTTAACTGTCCATCAAAATTGGAATAAAAACCATTGTACATCAAATAGCCTATCTTGTGTGTTCCAGAAGTAATCACCTTGTTGATTAAAATTGGATTTTCTGTTAACACAGTTTTTGTTAAATCTACTGTTTTACCATTGGTAACAAAGTCAGTTCCGTTGTAATCAGCTAAATTTAAAGTGTTGTTTTCATTAGCACCAAATAACAAGGACTGGTAATTGCTTACTGTCAATTGTGTTCCATTTACAGCGGTGAAAACATCGCCACGTTTAATATTTTTAGAGGATGCATCTGAGTCATTAATGATATAACGCACATAACCAAAAATATTTGTTGTACTACCTGGTCTATATTTTAGTCCAAATTCAACCCCATTGTTTTTCGTAGTTCCTTGTATTTGACCTTCGAGTTCTAGATAGTCATCTACAATCCAACTGAATTTATCTTTTGTTTTAAACAGTAAAGCATCAAATAATTCTTCTGGAACTGGATATCCTTGCAAAAAAGCATCTAATGCAGCTTGGTCAGCAAATCGATCGTTTGCTAAATTGGGCACATCTCCTTGCCACAGATAATATTGATTCATTCCACTCCAAATAAAATTTTGAATGGCTAATCCCTGCGGTTGTGCAATATCATCGTTATCTTGACAGCTTTGAAACGCGAAAGCCGATATAAACAATAAGAGGGCAATTTTAATGGTTGTTTTCATGGTTGGTATTTAATAAGATAAACGTAAAAATACTAACTTTAGTTTTTATTTTATGTTTTTTTGTTGCAAAAAATAATACGAGTCGTCTAGCTTATATAACCAGTTTAAAACCAAATTTTTTATGAACCAAAATGACTTTGTTCTTCTTGTCAATCCGTTTAAAGACAAAGTCTTCAGGTTGGCCAAAAGGTTGCTCGTTAGCACAGAGGAAGCAGAAGATGCTACTCAAGAAGTTTTGGTTAAATTATGGAATCGCAATGGTAATTTATCTGATTTTGGGAGTGTTGAAGCTTTCGCCATGACCATGACCAAAAATTATTGTTTAGATCAGCTTAAAGCTAAAAGAACAGGAAATCTCAAAATTGTACATACGAATTATGTAGATCGAGAGGCAGGTTTAGACAAGAAAATGGAAGACCTGGACAGTTTGAATTGGGTTGAGAAAATAATGGAGCAATTACCCGTACAACAACGATTGATTATTCAAATGCGGGATATAGAACAATATGAATTTGAAGAAATTGCAAAAATACTCGAAATGAATGAAAGTGCGATTCGGGTGGCGCTATCTAGAGCAAGGAAAACGATACGGGATTATATGACAAAAACACACAATTATGGAATCAGTTAAAATAGACTATTTAGTAGAAAAATACTTTCAGGGAGAAACCAGTATTGCAGAAGAAAAGGAATTACGTACTTATTTTTCTTCCTTAGATGTTGCGCAGCATTTAGAACAATACAGGCCTATTTTTGAATATTTCTCTCTTGCCAAAGAGCAGCAGTTTACGTCTCAAGTACCACAACTCCCAAAAGCGGGAAACATAAAGCGTAATGCTACGTGGCTATCACTTGCAGCGTCTGTTGTTGTTTTGTTGGGAATAGGAACCTATGTCTATCACAATTATGATGATGCAACAAATAGTCAGAATTTAGGAACGTATGACGATCCTGAAGAAGCTTTTAGAGCTACTCAAAAAGCATTGTCCTTATTGTCTAGTAATGTAAATGTTGGCATAGAAAGTGTACAGTACATTCAGGTGTATCAAACTACAAAAGACAAGATTTTTATTGACAATAGAACTCAGTCAAGTGGTTTGTAATTCCCTTGGATGTGGAATAAAAACAAGAAAAATAATTTAAAAAAAAATCTAAAATGAAATCAACAAGTAATACAACCAAAATGAATAGTAAATTCAGTACCACAAAAAAGTTGATACTAACCCTAGTATTCGCCTTAGTTTCCAGCACCTTTTATGCACAAGCTATTTTTGATAAATTTGATGGACAAGTAGGTGTAACCTCAATCATTGTTAATAAAAAAATGTTTGACTTGATGAGCAAAGTAAAAATGGATGCTTCCGATAAAGAAACGCAACAATACTTAAGTTTAATCAAGAAACTCGATGATTTGAAAGTGTTTACCACAAAAAATGCACGTTTAGAAGGCGAAATGAAAGCAGTTGCAGACAAGTACATCAAATCGGCAAATTTAGAAGAGTTAATGCGTGTAAATGAAGACGGACGTAGTATTAAAATCTTAGTAAAATCAGGAGCGAATGATTCCCAAATAAAAGAGCTATTTATGTTTATTGATGGAACAAAAAATGACGATACAGTGCTAATGTCGTTAAAAGGAAACTTTGATTTAGATGAAATTGCAGTACTGACCAATAAAATGAAAATTCCTGGCGGAGATGATTTGAGAAAAGCAACTAAAGCAAAAAGATAAGATGAAAACAGTTTATGGAATAGCACTGCTATTGAGTTTGTTTCTGTCAAGTTGCAACTCAGAACCGTCCTTACAAAAGTACTTTGTTGAAAATACAGAAAATAAAAACTTTATTGCGCTGGATGTGTCACCTGATATTTTGAATGTTGATAAAACAAAATTATCAGTAGCTCAAAGTGATGCTTTAAAATCTTTTGACAAGATGAATGTTTTGGCTTTTAAATTGAACGCTACGAACAAAGCAGAATTTGAGAAAGAACGTGCTAAAGTAAATTTGATTTTAAAAGATAAAAAGTACCAGCAGCTGATGAAGTTTGCGTCTGGAAAAGAGGGCGCTTCGGTAAGTTTTGTAGGCACCGATGATCATATTGAAGAATTTGTATTCTTTGCCAACAAAGAAGATAATGGTTTTGCTGTGGTTCGAATTTTAGGTAAAGATATGAATCCGACTAGCATTATGACCATGATGAGTGTTTTACAACAATCAAATATTGATGTAGAACAATTAAAACCATTACAACAATTAATGAAGTAAGTAATTTTTAGAAAATAGTAAAGCGTCTTGAATTTTTCGAGACGTTTTTTTTATGATTTAGTTTTTGGGAGTTGGGTTATTTTTAAATTAATAATCAGAGTTATGCTCTTTATTGCCAATTATTTAACTGAATTAAAAATAAAGATTTACATCGTCGAGATTCATTTTAAAAGTATTCAAGTAATACTCTTTTCGCTTTTGGAATAGGGATAAAGGGAGTGTAATAAAGGTAGTAAATATCACTAAATGTTGGTATTGCACGTGACTTTTATTACCGGTAAATTTGCAAAAATATATGTTTTTTTATTTATCGAATTAAAATAGAATCTTACATGAAAAATGAAGTACAAGAGCGATACAAATTTCAAGTATTGGCAAAAAAAGCCGAAAAGAGATATTTTTATATTGGCGCTTTTATCTTGTCGTCCGTATCTGTTTCAACAGTAATTTTGGTAGTTTTACTTTTATCAAATACGTTAGACAAATATTCTTAAAATTTGTAAATTAAAAGCATTTAGAAACATTCATAAGCTCACTATTTTTGTAAAAGTCAAAGGATTTCCTTGTAATAATAGTAGAGTTTGCCACATCTCTGATTGTCTTTTTAAATCCGTAATACAGATCATTATTTCGACAATACTTTTAAAGTCTTTTCATAGCCTACTTTTAGCAGGTATAATTTATTACCAGAATAGATAGACGCTTTTTCAGTAGGTTCAATTTATTGATCTACTAAGAAGCAAAAATGCTGAATCACATAAATAAATTACCAGGGTAGGATGATTAATCTATTTTGATATATCTTGAGTTAAATGTTTTTGCGATTAGTAAAATCAAAAATGCGGAACGCTGCTTTTCTTAACGCAAATTACTAACGAGTCTTGTTTAAATAACAAAAATATAATGTATTGTGGAGTAACTTTTTAAGCGCTTAATTTATATTTGGCAGAGTTGTTTTGTTTAAATTTTATTCTGAATTTGATAAAATTTCTATTAACTGCATCCTATCGAGAGGTTTTATTAAGTACTGATTTTGTAAATTAAACATTTCAGCTTTTTTGTAATCCTCTTCATCATTAGAACTTGTCAATATGTAAATTTTAATTTTCTGAGTTATGGGGATTTTAATGAATTCTTCTAAAAATTGCCAACCATCCCAAATAGGCATATTTATATCCAGGAAAATCGTTTGTGGTAACTTTTCATTATTTTGAAACATATTAAGTAAGGTATCAAAAGCTTCTTTTCCATTTTTGCAGATAAGTATTTTTTCTACACAGCCAGAAAGCTCAATATGTTTTTTTGTTAAAAACAAATGAATAGGATCGTCTTCAATAATGCACACTAATTCTATTTTTTTCATAATGATAAAAATACTTTAAAAATTGTTCCAATATTTTCTTGACTATTTACCTCTATTTTACCGCCCATGCTTTCTATTTGGTTTTTAGTCATAAAAAGACCTAAGCCTTTTGATTCGGGGTGGTGATGGAAAGTTTTATACATGCCAAAGATCTTTTCGCCATGTTTTTTTAGATTTATTCCAATTCCGTTATCTTCAAAACAAATGATGTGATGACTTTCGTCTTCAACCGCATATATTTTTAAATAACTTTTCGTTTCGGTATTTCGATATTTCAGTGCATTCGTAATAAAGTTGAGTGATATGCTGTCAATGTAGGCAGGAATCCCCTTGATTTTTAAATCTTTGTCTAAAAGATTATTTATGATTATGCCTGCTTCTTTACTTTTTAGCATCATCAGATCAATATTTTTCTGTACCGCATCATAAATTGGAATTTCAATCATAATATTTTGCGTGAGATTGACTTTTACCACTTCTGTCAAATCTTCTACAGTTTGTTTCAAATTTTCTACACTCTTGTTCACCAATCCAACCAATTCATTATTGTACAATTCGGGTGTTTCTAATTTAATTAAATCTAAGATTCCTGATATACCAATACTGTGCGACCTCAAGTTATGCGATACTATATGAGCAAAATTTCGAAGTCGACTATTTTTTTCTTGAGTATTTTCGAGTAGTGATTTGATTTCATGTTCAGCTTTCTTTAATACTGATATATCTACAGCTACTGCAGAAAATCCAGTAACAATATTGTTGTTTTTTACTGCCTTTATTGAGAGTAAAACAGGAAATTTGCTACCATCTTTTTTCCTAAAATTCCATTCTTTTGCAAGATTTTTTTCTAATATGGCCTCAAATGTTAAGGTGTTAATACCGCTTATATTCTGACCGTATTGTTGAGATAGTTTTCTGCTTTCATTTTCAATTTCATCTTGGATATGCAAAATTAGAGACGAGTGCTGGGCTACGAGTTCTTCAGAGGTATAACCTAACATTCTTTCAGCTCCTGAATTAAACAGTGAAATAACGCCATTTTCGTCAGTGGCTATAATAGCAACCTGTTCTGTAGCGTCCAAAACAGCCCGTAGATTATTCATCGCTTCGTAAATTTTAACTTGAGATTCCTTTTCTAAGCTGATGTCCTGTACAAATGACCAGATTAACTTTTTTCCGTTCAAATCGTTTACTACAACTCCATGCATTGCAACAGGATAGCTAGTGCCATCTTTGCGGATATATTCTTTTTCTAATCTATTGTAATATCCTTTTTCTTTCATTTGGCGTCTTGCCAATTCTTCCAAAGGTTTGTATGGTATAGGTGTTAAATCCCAGTAACTCATGTCAAGAAGCTCATCTTTAGTATAACCTGTTGGTGCTACTAATTTGTCATTTACGTCTATGAATTGTCCGGTCTCATAGTCATTAAGAGCTATTCCTATTGGTGACAATTCATATAAGGCATTAAGAATTTGCTTTTGATTAGAAAGTTCAAGTGATTTATTTTTTCTTACAGTAATATCTTGATGTGTTCCATACATCATAAGCGGTTTGCCATCACTAGTCCATTCTAACACTTTGCCATAATCCAACGTCCAAACCCAGTGGCCGTATTTGTGTTTCAAACGAGCCTCCATTTCGTAGTAATCCACTTTTTGTTCAAAAACAAGTTGGATTCTTCTTCCAGCCTCTACGATATCATCTGGATGAGCCAATTTTAACCAAGTTTCATCATTAATTGGTTCTAGCTCTGCTAATGAGTAGCCTAATATTTCAGCCCATCGTTCATTATACAGTGTTTTTCCAGTTTGTACATTCCATTCAAAGGTTCCTGCATTCGTACCCTCTAGTACGGCCGCGAAATGGTCTCTTGTTTGAACTAAATCATCAATAGGACTTCCTTCAGAAATGATATAAGCGATCTTTCCCTGATCATCTAGTATTGGTCTTAAACTACAGAGAATTGTTGATGTTTGGTTATTTGCAATATTAATTTCTACTTCATAAACTACCTCTTCGCCCTGTAAAGCTTTGTAAAAATTATCTTGCAGTTGCTGCTGTGTTCTTTTTGATATTTCCCACCAATAACAATCCCATAAATACTTTCCAATAACATCCTCTCGCGTAATACCTGCAACATGTAAGGCCGTATTATTTGCCTCAAGCAAAATCCCGTCAGTATTGAGAAAACTGATAAATGACATGGTAGAATTGAAGATGCCTTCAAATTTTAATTCACGTTCTTTTATCACAGTTATATCTTGAAAACTTCCTATCAATTTATCTCCGACTCGTTTTCCTACACTGCGTACCCACTTTTGATTTCCTTTTGCGCTAATTAATTGGCAGATTAAGTCAAATGAAGAATTGTTTATAATTGCATTTTCGACAGCGTTGGAAATAATAGCCCGATAATCTGGATGGTAAAATTGTATTCCTTGATCTTTATTTATGACAAAATCCTCATTCACTTCATGAATGTCATAAACTATCTTTGTCCATGTTATTTCTTCAGTTGCTAAATCCAATTCCCAGATTCCTATTTGATTAGCCGCTTGAATAATTTCTAAAGTTTGGTTTGTCTTTTCAAGTTTTGTATTATTTGCATCTAATTCAATTTGTTTTTTTCTTAGTTCAAAAATGGTCATTACTTGATCGGCCAATTTTGTTAAAAAATCAATTTGTTCCTCTGTTAAAGTTTTAGGTTCGCTATCAATAACACAGAGAGAGCCTAAAGGAACACCACTACTGGTTTGTAATGGAATTCCTGCATAGAAAATTACGTGAGGATCACCAGTAGTCAAAGGATTGTCGGCATATCGTTCGTCCTTGCTAGCATCTTCAATAATAAAAGGAAGACCAGGACTATTTATGGCATGTGCGCAATAAGAGAAATCCCTATTTGTTTCTTTGGTATTAAGTCCATAACGGGAAAGAAACCATGATTTGTCCTTAGTGACTAAACTAATCAACGAAATTTTAGTATCACATATTTTAGCGGCCATAGCGGTAATGAAATCGAAATCATCACGCTCATCTATACCAATAATTTGATACAGTCTTAACTCTTCCAATCTTTCTAATTCATTTTTTGGAATGCCAGGTTTATCCATGTATTTTTAGATTTTTTGCCATATATTAGGAAAGGTCGATTTTAATTAAAATGTTAAATAAACTATCAAATAAAAAAAACAAAACTTATTATGATACCAAATAATTTCCATTTTTCAAGAATCTTTCATTTTTAAAAGTAACAAAATTATAATTTTTTATAATAATAGTAATAATAATAATAATAATAATAATAATAATTTTTTCTGACAAAAAATATAACTGAAGCTGTAGTGATAATAAAAATATAGGATAGGGTAACAGAAAGCAAACAGCGCGTTAAGAAAAATTGGGACTTAAGTTAAATACTTTTTCTGTACTACTAATGTGATGAGAATCAAGATTTTTTGAAAATATAAAATATATTTAACGCATTAAAAAATTTAATCTGTAAATTCAGCAATAACAATAGAGTAACCATCAACTAAAACTATTTACGACTTTGTTAAACCAAAAAAAGCCTGCAAAATTAATATTTTGCAGGCTTTCTTTTTTAAAGTGACCACGGTGGGATTTGAACCCACACGCCCTTGCGAGCACCAGCCCCTCAAGCTGGCAAGTCTACCGTTTCTCCACGTGGCCTAAAAAAATAAAAGGCCAAGTAATAAATTACTCGACCTTTTGTGACCCGACTGGGGCTCGAACCCAGGACCCCATCATTAAAAGTGATGTGCTCTACCAACTGAGCTATCGAGTCAATGCTTTCAAGAAAATTATGTGTTGATCACTTAAATTGTGACCCGACTGGGGCTCGAACCCAGGACCCCATCATTAAAAGTGATGTGCTCTACCAACTGAGCTATCGAGTCATTTTCTTTCCTTGAACGCGGGTGCAAATATAAGGACTTATTTTGGAGTTTTCCAAGCAATTTTATTATAAATTTGTCTTTTTTTAATTAAATCACTCAACACCTTAATTTGTAAGGTTTTATTCAGATGAAAAAAATTATATTGTTAGGATATATGGGTTGTGGGAAGTCTACAATTGCTGTAGCGTTGTCTAATAGTATCGGAATTCCGTTCGTAGATCTCGATAAAGAAATTGAAGCAAAAGTAGGATTGTCTATAGATGCTATTTTTAAAAAGCACGGTGAAATATATTTTAGAAAGCTTGAACACGAAGTTTTTATCGACTTATTGAATAATTCAAAGCAACTAATCATTGGTTTAGGTGGCGGAACTCCATGTTATGCGAATAATCATGAGTTGCTAAAAGGCACTAATGTAGTATCTTTATATCTGAAAGCTTCCATTCATACACTTTTTCATCGTTTAAATCACAACAAAAGCAAACGCCCTCTGATTGCGGATAAAAACGAAGGCGAAATGAAAGAGTTTATAGCCAAGCATCTTTTTGATCGAAGTTTTTATTACAATCAAGCTCAATATAAAGTTGTGGTAGATGATAAAACAATTAAGCAAACAGTACTTGATATTGTTGCGATTTTAACTTAGATAAGCATAATTGGTGTCGTTTTCGTCAAAAACTACTTGAACATGTTCGTACAATGAGGTAGAAAGAGAAATTCCTTTGAAGTCAGCTTTTACGGGGTATTTTTTATGGTTGCGATCTACAAGCACTGCTGTTTTAAACTTTTTTAAAGGAACGTCTATAAAATGCCTTACTGCATATATTAAGGTAGTACCAGAATTTAGTACATCATCTACAAGAACCAAACCCTTATTAGCATATTCTTCTTTTGATAAAGAGGTGTGAATGGGTAATTCCGGATGTTGTTTGTTAATTTGTACCTCGCAAAGCGAAACTTTGATGCTAGAGATAACTTCTAAACTCGCAGCTATTTTTTTTGCAAATATAAAACCGTTAGTTGCAATTCCTGCAATGACAATTTCTTGCTCGTCTACAAAGGTTTCGTAAATTTGATAGGCAATTCGTTTTATAGTATGTTCTATTTCTTGATTGGTCAAAATTATATTCTTGCTCATGGTTTGTTGTTTTGTTGGAGGGTTGAAGCGTCTATTTCAAATAGTTGAAGAACGGAAATTTTAGAGGAACTTTAAACCTAAAGTTTATACTTTCGAAATCAATCTTCTTCGTCTACTATAATTTCATTTCCAAATTCATCGATGTCTCTCCTGTCTTTTTTCGTGGGTCTACCAGTACCATTTTTTCGGTAATGTTCTTTAGATAATTTTAGTAATTCTAAATGCTGATACGCTTCTGCTGGAGTATCATTTCTTCTATAAATATCTACTAATTTAGCTGCAACACGATTATCTGGAACATCTAGAACAGTAATGATTTGCGTAATTTGATCTTTACGAAAAGTAATTTTATCCGTAGCAAAAACCTCTTTAGAAGGTTTGGCGACTTGGCCATTTACTGTAACGTGGTTTTTTTTACAGGCTTCAGTAACCATGTTTCTGGTTTTGTAATACCGCACGCACCACAAGTATTTATCTATTCTCATAAAATTTCTAAAATCGGAGTTAAATAGTTTACAAAAATCAATCAATATTGTATCTTGCGCACTTAAAAAATTAGCTATAATGAACAAATTTAAGTATTATTTTATTTTATCAATTACAACTTTATCTTTATTTTCATGTTCTAAAGATGATGCCACTGCTGAAATAACTCCACCTAGAGATTTTGCAGCACAATATGCTACTGATTTAACTGATATTGAAGAATATTTAAAAACATATTCCATAACTGTTGTCAATCATCCGGGTTTTGCAGATGATCAAGACGTTACTTTTAAGAAAATTGCAACTGGAGGAACTGAACCTTCAATTTATTCTTATTTAAATAGCGCTACTTTTCCAAAACTTTTAAGTAAAGAGGTAAAACTTCATGATATCAGTTATAAATTGTACTATTTAGTATTGCGCGAAGGAGTAGGGCAACAGCCTAGCAACGTTGATGGTGTACTTACGTCATATAAAGGAGAGTACTTATCACGAACTAAAGTTGCTGATGTAGAGATCTTTGGAACTACTTTCTTTGAAGAAAGTAAAAATCCACAGCAGTTTTTTAATTTACCTTCAACAATAGTAGGTTGGGGTGAATCTTTTCCAAAATTTAAAGGTGGTACGTATTCATCTAATCCTGATGGAACCGTTTCGTATAGGGATTTTGGTGCTGGTGTCTTTTTTATACCATCAGGATTAGGTTATTTTTCTCAAGGTCAAAATAGTATTCCAGCGTATGCACCTTTAATTTTCAGTATCAAATTGTATGAAATCAATAGGCTAGATTCAGATGGTGATGGAATACTAAATTTTCAAGAAGATTTAAATAATGATGGATACATATACAACTATAGCAATAAAGTAAATTACCCAACGTTTCCTGCAGATAATATTCGTTATGAAGATGATTCTGACAAAGACGGAATACCAAATGCTTTAGATACTGATGACGATGGAGATGGGATAAGTACTAGAAAAGAAATTACAGATGCTAATGGTGTTTTAATTCCATTTGCGTCCATCCCTTCTTGTAACGGAAATACAACAGATCCAACTCGAATTAAAAGGCATTTAGTACAATGTAACTAGAAAAAAAACAAGGCATAAAAAAACCAGTTCAAAATAAATGAACTGGTTTTTTTTTGGAATCAAATGAAAGCCTACTTTCTTTTCATAACTCTTTCTACTGCTTCAACAATCGCTTGATTGTTCAATTTGTATTTATCCATTAATTGTTCTGGTGTTCCAGATTCTCCGAAACTGTCATTTACTGCTACAAACTCTTGTGGAGCTGTACTGTTTAATGCCAAAACTCTTGAAACGCTTTCGCCAAGACCACCCAAAATATTATGCTCTTCAGCTGTAACGATACATTTTGTTTTTGCTAATGATTTTAAAATGGCCTCTTCATCCAATGGTTTGATGGTGTGAATGTTGATCACTTCGGCAGAAATTCCTTGTTGCTCTAAAGCTTCAGCAGCTACTAAAGCTTCCCAAACCAAATGTCCTGTTGCAACAATCGTTACATCAGATCCCTCGGTTAAAACAATAGCTTTTCCTATAACGAAAGGTTCGTCAGCGGGCATAAAGTTAGGCACTACTGGACGGCCAAATCGCAAGTAAGCAGGACCATGATGATCTGCTAGTGCTAAAGTAGCTGCTTTGGTTTGGTTGTAATCACACGTATTAATTACGGTCATTCCTGGTAACATTTTCATCAAACCAATGTCTTCCAGAATTTGGTGTGTGGCACCATCTTCACCTAAAGTTAAACCGGCGTGAGAAGCACAAATTTTCACATTTTTTTCAGAGTACGCTACAGATTGACGAATTTGATCGTACACTCTTCCTGTAGAAAAGTTAGCAAAAGTTCCTGTAAAAGGGATTTTCCCTCCTATTGTTAATCCTGCTGCAATTCCGATCATGTTTGCTTCTGCAATTCCAATTTGGAAAAAACGCTCTGGATGGTTTTTTTTGAAATCATCAAATTTCAAAGAGCCAATTAAATCGGCACAAAGTGCTACTACATTTTCGTTTTTTTGACCCAATTCCGTCATTCCCGCTCCAAAACCCGAGCGTGTATCTTTACTTCCTGTGTTTGTATATTTTTTCATTTTCCTCCCCCAACCCCTCCAAAGGAAGGGAGCTCCTATTGGGGTAAATAGGGTTTTATATTTTTATTTAACAATTTTGTAGCTGTTCCTCCCCTTCGGGGAGGCTAGGTGGGGATTAATAGTCGCTTTCGGCTTCAGTATAGTTTTGACCCAAAGCAATTTCAAGTTGCGTGTCATTAGGCGCTTTACCGTGCCATGCGTGACTGTACATCATAAAATCGACACCATTACCCATTTCAGTATGCAATAATACACATACTGGTTTTCCTTTTCCAGTTCTTGATTTTGCATCATTCATTCCAGCAATAATAGCTTCGATATCGTTTCCTTTTTCGATTTCGAGAACATCCCAGTCAAAAGCTTCAAATTTAGCACGGATACTTCCCATAGCTAAAACTTCGTCTGTAGAACCGTCAATTTGTTTCCCGTTCAAATCGATTGTAGCAATAAGGTTATCAACTTTTTTGGCAGAGGCATACATAATGGCTTCCCAGTTTTGACCTTCTTGCAACTCTCCATCTCCGTGAAGTGTGTAAATGATATGCTTGTCACCATTTAGTTTTTTAGCTTGTGCTGCACCAATTCCTACAGATAATCCTTGACCAAGTGAACCAGAGGCAATGCGCACTCCTGGCAA
Source organism: Flavobacterium sp. GNP010 (assembly GCF_056428945.1). Taxonomy (NCBI): domain Bacteria; kingdom Pseudomonadati; phylum Bacteroidota; class Flavobacteriia; order Flavobacteriales; family Flavobacteriaceae; genus Flavobacterium; species Flavobacterium sp. GNP010. Next base: position 70,831 of record NZ_JBWJVK010000018.1, read on the forward strand.
ACTATCATGCGTTGTTGGATGTCCTTGTAATCTAGAATTAATCAAACGGAAAGTCGCTAATTCAGCTACTGGAAAGTAACCGCTTCTTGCTAAAACGCTGTAAAAAACAGGAGAAATATGCCCGTTTGAAAGGAAGAAAAGGTCTTCTCCAATTCCGTCCATTTCAAAACCTTCTTTGCGGTCCATTATATTTTGATATAATACTACAAGAAATTCTGCACAACCTAACGAACCACCTGGGTGACCTGAGTTGACTGCATGTACCATTCGAAGAATATCTCTTCTAACTTGGATTGTTAAATCGTTTAATTGTTGTGTGTTCGGTTTCATTTGTGTGTTAAAATTAGACTCGGCAAAGATAAACAGTTATTTTGATTTTAGATAGTTCCGTTTTTAGATTTATCATTAGTTATAAAGGGTCTCCTTTTTTGTGAAATACTATTTTTTTGTACTAATAAGGTAATTACTATCTTGCGATCATGTTTGAACAATTATTTAAGAGTATTCGAGAAAAAGTAGCATTGACTCCGACTGAAATGGAGCTGTGCAAGACTTTTTTTATTCCTAAAAAGCTACGTAAAAAGCAAACATTGCTTCAAGAAGGAGATGTTTGTATCTATAATGCATTTGTTGAAAAAGGAATGTTACGCTCTTTTTCTATAGATGAGAAAGGAAATGAACACATTGTACAATTTGCAATTGAAGGTTGGTGGATTACTGATTTAGCTAGTTTTCTAACCAACAGCAACTCTATTTACACCATAGAAGCGCTTGAAGATTCAGAATTGCTGTTGCTCACCACCGAAGCACGTGAGGCATTGATGGATCAAATCCCAATGTTTGAGCGCTACCAACGCTTACTATTGCAAAATGCTTACATTGCAAATCAAGCCAGAATTAATTCGGCATTGACCGAAACGGCCGAAGATAAATACCTTAATTTAGGAAAAGCATATCCCGGAATTGTAAAACGGGTACCCCAACACATGCTTGCTTCCTACCTTGGACTTACACCCGAAACTCTGAGTAGAGTTCGCAAACAAATTAGCAAAAAACAGTAGAATTCCTTGATGTAGATCAATGGTATTTCTTGCGCTACATCAACACTCTCATGGGTATCGTTATTTATTTTTGTACTGTAAAATAAAGGCAATGACCAATAGAAAAACAGTTGCGATATTAGGTGTTTCCAATAGCAATGCAATTCTTTTAGCAACACATCTTGCCCGAGCGCATGCTGTTCTGCTTTTTGATACGGATCAAAAGTTGCTTTCAAGTATTTACGCACAGCTACTTTTAGAAAACCTCAATGCACTAGTTGAACCGATGCGTTGTCCAACCAATGCGAGTTGGGAAGCTGATATTATTGTGGTTTCTGCTAATACTTTAACAAATGAACCGCTAACACAGCAAATCAGGAAGGTGTCTACAGGCAAAATCGTCCTTATTCTTGAAAGTATAACCGATGAGAAAAATAAGAATTCGTATTTTGAAGTACTATTTCCTTTTTCTAAAATTATATATTGCTGCGAAGCGAAAGTAGATGCAATGGCAACTCTTTCTCTAAAAGGAAATGATGTTCAGGCTTTGGCAACTCTTGTTACTTTTTTTACCACTATTGGTTTAAAAATCAATGTTATATTTCCAAGTACAATTAACTCTTAACAAAAAAGAAATGAGTAAATCAATTTTATTTCAATCCTATACTCTGGGGACTCGTAGTTTAAAGAACCGTATGGTAATGGCACCCATGACACGAAGCCGCTCTAACAATAAAGGAAATGTTCCTACAGCATTAACGGCTCAATATTATGAACAAAGAGCTACTGCTGGTTTAATTGTAACCGAAGGTACTTTTGTAAGTACAAAAGCAGTAGGTTTTATTAATGTTCCAGGAATTTATAGCGAAGCTCAAACCGAAGGTTGGAAATTAGTAACTAAAGCCGTTCATGATAAAGGTGGAACTATTTTTGCCCAATTGTGGCATACGGGCCGCTTGTCTCATCCTGATTTGCATGATGGCGAATTGCCACACGCTCCTTCAGCACTGAATCCATTTGCAAAAGCGTACACAAATGATGGTTTTGTAGATACCGTTGTTCCTAAAGAGATGACTATTGAAGACATTAAGCAAACGGTTTTAGATTTTAAAAACGGAGCAAAAAATGCTATTGCTGCAGGTTTTGATGGAGTCGAATTGCATGCGGCCAATGGGTATTTATTGCACCAATTTTTTAATGGGTATTCCAACCATCGATCTGATACTTATGGTGGATCAATAGAGAACAAAGCGCGTATTTTATTTGATATTTTAGATGCTTTTGATGGTATTATCGATTATTCTAAAGTTGGAGTTAGATTGAATCCATCACTACACAATGCGCAGGGAATGATGCTAGACGAGCAGACAATTCCTACCCATGAATATATTATAAACAGACTGAATGATTACGGATTAGCATACATTCATTTAACGGAGCCTTTTACAGATGTATCTGAAGTGCCTTTTGCAGTAACTGAAGTAGCGAAACATTTTAGACCTTTTTACAAAGGAACTTTAATCATCAATAAAAGTTTTAATAAAGAAACAGGTATTAAGGTTATTGAAGACGGGTATGCTGACTTAGTTGCGTATGGCGTTCCCTTTATTGCAAATCCTGATTTGGTAGCACGTTATGAAACGGATGCTCCTTTGAACACACCAGACCAAAATACTTTTTACACCGATACGGTAAAAGGATATACAGATTATCCAGCTTTGAATGGCTAAGAAGTTTTATATTTCAAAAAATTGATTAATACATGTCAATACAGTATTAGAAAGCCCGCAAGTAGCGGGCTTTTTGTATTGAGTAATTTCAATAGAAAGTAATGATCGATTCAGCTATTATTAAGTTTATAACTCAGCTTGTGCTTGAAGGTAATTTACATTCAACCAAGAACCGCCATTATAACATTCAATTCCGTAAGCAGTTAGAAAAATCTGCGCTTGTTCGCTTCTGTTTCCTGAGGCGCAACACAATATAAAAGGTGTTTCGAGTTCGTGAATTTCTTGCATTCGATGCTGAATTTCTTGAAGCGGAATGTTAAATGATCCAGCAACATGACCTCCTATAAATTCTTCATAAGAACGCACATCAAGTATAGTTCCCTTTTTTTCTTTAAGTATTGTGGCTACTTCCATTGTTTTTTTAATTAATAGATTAGTGTTGTTTTAAACGGTAGAGATTTTTTGCTTTTTCTAAATCTAAAGGTTGCTTTATCGGAATTTCTAAAAAGTAAGGCAACTGCCATTGTTGTGTTTTTTGTGCTTGTTTGCTTGATGGTAAGTCCCAAGGAGGATATACACGCATACCTCGTTTTCCTTCCTTTAGATGAGTACTTATAATTCCTTGTTCAGATAGAACTAATCGTGGGAAAATGAATTGACCAAATTCGTTCTTGCTTTTAGCATTAATAATGAAAAAATCAATTGCATCAGCTACCTCGTATGGGGCAATAGTACCTTTGTTGCTTCTTTTCCAAAAAAGTCACAAACTGTCCAATTTTGGTTGGTGTTATTTTCGCCAGTCTAAAAAGTACAGCAGTTCCATCAAGTTCAAATTGACACGCGCTGTAAGCAAGGCTTTCTTTTTCTAATTTGAGATTGCTAAGTTGAAACCCACAGATATCAAATACAAGTTCTGCAGTCTCTATTAGGTTTTTGGGAATCATAGTGTGATGTATTTGTACTGTTTTCTAGTGCATGACTAATTTTCTATTGAATGCAAATCAGTGTCTAAAATGATTTGTTCTTGCTCTATTTCATTTTCCAATTTACAAAATAGTGGTTCAATTTCGGCATAGTCTTTTATGATTTTGACAGTGATAAGGGCTAGTGGAATACCAATTATAGAAGCAATGATACTGGCAATAGTAGCTGTTGTTAACGCTTCCAGCGACTCTGCTTTCTGAGAATATCGGAATACAAATTGACCTAAAAAAGAAGCGATCAACCATAAGGCCCACCACCAACCAATGAATTGGGTATTTAGATTTACCTTGCTATTCTCTTGTTTTGTAGTTAGTAAATTTTGAGTTTCTACATACAATTCATTCATAATTTGTTTAGGTCTATACAACGAAATAAAGGGAACAAACCAGCAACCAGAAGCCCAGCCTTCGGTGAAGGATAGCGTTTCTGCTTTTAGGTGAAGGTTAAAATACGCTCTGCGAAACCATCGAATAAATGTTATCCCAGAAATGATATAGGTAACCAAATAAATAATGGCTATAATTTTTTGGCGTAAGTCATTGCCAGTGGCAGTTTCAGTAGAAATTTGGCCACCATTGGCCACAGTTTGTAACAAATCATACTGCAAGTAATCAGAGAGTATTGAAATTATTTCAATAGTGAGTACCGTCCAAATGAGCATCATTGCAATTTTTGCTCTCTGGCCGTTTGGGCGCATTTTTTCCATGTTACTTTCTAGTTTTTATGCAGTATTGTTTCGCTACCACCTTGTTTTATAATCAATTGCTTTTCATTGGGATTGAATTCTATTGTTATACCTGCCGCTAAAAATTGAAATGTATCTTTCTTAACAGGCTCTAGCGGAAATGCCGATTGTCCTGTAGCTTGCGCAAAAAGTGATGCATTGTCCTTTGTGATCATAATTTTTATTGGAAATCCAGCAGTGGAGTACTCGCCTAAATAGGGGTCGAGTTCTTGGGAGGTAAGGGTAATGGCAGTAAAAGTAGGAATCACGAATGGTTTGTTAAAATAGCTGCTCAAAGCGGCTAATATAATGTCATTGTTATCGTAGTTTTTTCCGTTTGAGGTTAGCGCTACAGCCACTTTATCCGTTGGGAAATAATATAGTACGGATCTAAATTCATCGATTCCTCCTTCGTGACCAAAACCTTTTTTGTCTTGAAACGGAATTTGGAAAACACCCATTCCGTAGTTGTCTTGTATCTTAGTCATTTGATTCAAACTACTTTCATTAATTATTTTTTTGGCAAACAAGTTTTCGATAAATAGTACTAAATCCGATGGATTTGAAACAACAGCTCCAGCGCCCATTGGGATTGACATATCTGTTTCGGTCCCTTTTATCCATTGACCAAATAATTTATAGGAGTTGGCTTCGTTATTTTGAACGTTTATTTTACTGCCTACGTAAGTATTTTTTAGACCTAATGGTTTTGTGATTTTATCTTTTAGAATAGTACCATAGGGTTTATTATATATTTTTTGAAGAATATAACTGAGTAAAACATAATTAGAATTGCTATAATTAGCTTTACTGTTGGGTTCAAAATCACTTTTAGCTTTTGCTATAATAGCAACCATTTGAGATTCTGATTTTGGGGTGGTATTATATTGAAGGTATTCCGCATCACTGGTAAAGTTGTGAATTCCGCTTCTGTGATTTAATAAGTTACTAATTGTTATTTTTGAAGCATTCTCGATTGTTGGGTAATAGCTTGCCAATGTTTGATTTAAGGATAGTTTCTTTTCTTCGATCGCCTTAAAAATTAATACGGATGTGAACATCTTTGAAATCGAACCAATGCGGTATTTGGTCAAAGGAGATGCTTTTGTATTGGTTTCAACATCAGCTTTTCCAACTGATTTAGAATAAACGAGTGTTCCATTCTGCGAAACAACTATGCTTCCCATGAATTTATCTTTTGCTTCAAGAATTTGAAACAAACTATCCAATTTTGCAACATTCATTTTTTGGGAATATCCAAGCCCAAAAACGAAGCTAAATAAAAGTGTAATTAAAATTTTCTTTTTCATAAGTGTTTGAATTGTGTTTGTTTAGAACTTTAGGTGCAATGACAAAACAAATTTACTTGCTTTTTAGATTGGCAAATGCATCTTTTTCATCAAATTCCGAGTAAATATATACGATTTAACTGATATGTAATTTTTTTGTAAAAATATTTTTGCCGGCTTGCGCCAAAATGGGAATTTTAACTTTCATATACTGTTTTAGTTTAAGTTTTGGCTTGAAAACTAGATAGCTTTCGAAATTGAAACTAAAAAAACTTTTTTAATGTCATGATTTAGCCATTTTAGTATTTTGATCTACCAAGTTGCAAAAGATCTTCTAGTTTTTAAACCGTAAAATCAAAAGCTACTGAAACATAAGAGTTTGTTAATTACGCTGCGTTTTAGATTAATTAAGGGTAACTTTATAAAATAAAACACAGCTATCCGAAAGTTTTACTAAATAATAGAAAAACTGCCTCGACCCTTTA